>CAIPWG010000485.1 GCA_903868655.1 uncultured Sphingomonadales bacterium | reverse complement strand
TTGCTGGTTGATGGCGTGGCCAGCGACGTCACGTTCAAGGAGTTTCAGCTTGCCCTGATGCTGTTTCGCAATCTTAATGTTGCCGTCTCGCGCGCGCACGTAATTGAGGCGATCTGGGGCGTGGCTTCGTCACCCGACAGCCGCACTTTGGACATTCATATCTCGAAAATCCGCCGTAAATTGATGTTGCGCCCCGAAAACGGCTTTGCCATTCAACCAGTCTATGGATTTGGCTATCGGTTGGAAGAAGTGAGCGAAGCATGATGGGGTGGCCAATGCTGGCAATGGCGCTTGCCGCAGGTGTGCATGGCGTACCGAATACAAGCGTCACCCCGGTCGGCCATTACACTGTGCGCAAAGGCGATACCTTGATCAGCCTGGAGCGCAAGGGTCTGGTCGGTCGCGATGCCGTGGTCACGATCATGCGGGTCAATCACATCAAAAGCCCCAGATTTCTGCCGATCGGGCAAGTCTTGGAGATACCGCGCAACGTGCTGCGTGATGAGGGCAGCTATGCAAGTGTCGAGAGCTTTTCCGGGCCTGTAACGCTCAGTGTCGGTGGTCAGACTTTGGCAACGCGCGCCGGGGTCGCAATCGGTGAGGGCGCGCGCATTCGCACTGGTCGAAATGGCTTCGTCACATTGCGATTGCGCGATGATACTGCGATTACACTGCCCTCGCAGACCGATTTCACCATCGCCCGGCTGCGTCGGATCTTGCTGACCGGCGCAGTCGAACGGCAATTTGTGCTCGGCAACGGCCGTGCGCACTCGACGGTCACCCCGATGCCGGCACCTGACAGCGAATTTCGCGTGGTGACGCCGGTTTCGGTGGCTGCGGTGCGCGGGACCGATTTTCAGGTGGAATTTGCCGATGCGACCCAGTCGGCTGTGACTGCCGTTGGCGAAGGGCGCGTAGCCGTTGCCGCGCAAGCGACCGGCACGGCAGATGCCCGGAAATCGGACCTGGTTACCGCCGGGTTGGGTCTGGCAATTGCCCAGGGAAAAATGGGTGCACCCACGCCTTTGCTGGCAGCGCCTGGACTTGAGGATCCGGGCAAAGTGCAAACCGGCGAAAATCTGGCGTTTCGGTTGGCCCCTGTTCCGGGCGCCTCGGCCTATCGCGCGCAGATTGCACGCGACGCAGGCGCTCTGGACGTAATCGCGGAAACGCAAGTGGCCGATCCCGCTTTGGTTTTTGACCCGATCGTTGCGGGTTCGTGGTTCTTGCGGGTGTCCGCGGTTGACGGGCAGGGGATCGAGGGCAAGGCCGAGACTTATGCGTTTGATCGGTACCGCAACGAAGTCGCCGGATCACTGGCGCAATCATCGGTTGGCCGGCATCACGTTTATCTGTTCAAATGGAACGGGGCTGCCGATGGCAAAGTGCGTTATCGGTTCCGGCTGTGGCGTGATGGGCTGTCCAATCAGCCGATAGTTGACGAGATCGGGCAGAACTCAAAAGAGCTGTCGGTTACCGATCTGCCACCCGGCGATTACAATTGGCAGATCAGCTCGACGATCATCGCCGGCAACCGCGTGATCGAGACCCTGTCTCCAGAGAGAAAGCTCAAGATCGCCAAGCCGCGATGAACCGATGGGGCAGCGGCATTCGTTTGTGGGTCGAATGGTGGCTGGTTCTGCTGCTGGCGATCATGCTGCTGGCCGGTCTGGTGGTTACCGGCAGTACCGAACGGCTGGATAACGCAGCGTATGATTGGCTGGTGCGGGCTGTACCGCGCCGGATTGATCCACGGATCGTGGTTGTGGCAATCGACGATCGCAGCCTGCAAGCCGAAGGCCGGTGGCCCTGGTCGCGCCAGCGTGATGCTGCACTGTTGCGCGCAATAGCCGTGGCACGGCCAAAGGCGATCGGGCTTGATATCCTGTTGCCGCCAGGCGACGCTGCCGAAGACGCCGTGCTGGCGGCTGCGATGAACGCAGGTGCGCCGGTGTTTTTGCCGGTGCACTTTGTCGTTCCCGGCCGCAACGGTTCGGATTTTGATTTGGAAATGCCTGCGCCTGTGCTGCGCAACGCGGCGGCTGGTCTTGGCCAGGTCAATCTGGCGTTCGATGGTGACGGTAACGTGCGTCGCACATATCTTACGTATGTCGGCAGACAACGGGCGTGGGACCACCTTGCGGTACTGATTGCGGGCCAGCGCAGATCGGTCCGTGACAATCCGGTCGTCGCGGCGGGAATACTGGCCGCGCGTGATCCGGTGATGGTCGGGTATGTGGGCCCACAAGGCACTTTTCCGACAATCTCGGCCTCCAGCCTGTTGCGCGGGGAAGTCCCGCCAGAGATGTTGCGTGATCGGCTGGTTCTGGTTGGTGCGACGGCCGCGGGGTTGGGCGATGCCTATGCCACTCCATTCAGCGATGACGCTTCGTTGATGCCCGGTGTCGAAATCCAGGCCAACTTGCTCAATATGCTGTTGACGGGAGAGCGTACGACGTTGCTGCCGCGGATGACTATTCTGCTCGTTTCGATTGTGCCGATTGTCCTGTTACATCTGGCAATGCGGGCGTGGTCGCCAGGTCGCAGCCTGCCACTGGCTGTGGGCCTGATTGCTGCAGTGGCTTTGGCGAGCGGTCTCATGCTGACGCTGGCGCATGTGTGGTTTCCGCCGGTTGCGGCATTGATTTGTACGGCAGCCATCTACCCGGTGTGGATGTGGCGGCGGTTGACTGTCGTCAGTGGCTATATGCTGGCAGAGCTGAAAAAACTCGATGGCGAACGCTATCCGCTCGAACGCGCGCGGCCTGATCTGTCGCGCGCCGATTTTGTCGAACACCAGATGGGCC
>CAIPWG010000484.1 GCA_903868655.1 uncultured Sphingomonadales bacterium | reverse complement strand
GTCCTGCGTAAACCAGCCAACCAGGCCAATGATCAGGGCAAGCGTGGTGATATTGATCAGATGACGTGCGGGCAGCAGGACCGGTGATCCGCTCATCTTGCCCGCCAGCTTCAGAAACGCGATAACCGATCCGGAAAAGGTGATCGCACCAATCGCGATGCCAAGGCCCATCTCGATGCAGCTTTGCGCATGAATATGCACAGCACCCGATGTTTCGATCGAACCGCCACCGATTGCTCCAAGCAAGGCCGTTTGAGCATGCTGATAGACGGCGTCTCCGGTCGGAGTGAGCGGCTCAAGCGACACGGCGAGCGAATTGATCGCCGCGATCCCGAACGCTTCAGGATTGAGATAGGCCGCCCAGCCCACCAGCACTGCCGCCAGACCAACCAGCGAATGGAACGCGGCAACCAGTTGAGGCATATCGGTCATCTTGATGCGACGCGCAGTCACATAACCGATCCCGCCACCGATCGCGATGGCGCCCGCGATTTCGGGGAAACTGGCCAGGCCATGCGTGATCAGCGTGGTGACCATCGCGATCGTCATGCCGATCATGCCATAACGATTGCCCGCCCGCGACGAAGCGGGGCTGGACAAACCGCGCAACGCCATGATGAACAGCACGCCCGCAATCAGATAGGCCAGCGGCACCCAGGCCGAAGTGCCGGACAATTCCATCACTTCTTGTCCTTCTTCTTGTACATTGCCATCATGCGTTCAGTGACCGCAAACCCGCCGAAAATATTGACACTGGCCAGCACCACCGCCGCCAGACCCAGCCATTTCGAAACGACGGAACCTTGCGCCGCGCCCGCAATCAGCGCGCCGACCACAATGACCGATGAGATCGCATTGGTCACTGCCATCAGTGGCGTATGCAATGCGGGCGTCACCGACCACACAACGTAATAACCCACAAAACAGGCCATCACGAAAATTGACAGGATGCTGACAAAGTCCATTACAGAGCGTTTCCTCTTATCCGAGCAGTCGCTCGTGAACCACTTGGCCGTTCAGCGTCAGGCGAATGGCATTGCCGATTTCCTCATCGAGCACTGGACGCCCTTGTTCCTTGTCCCAAAAAGCATTGAGAAAATTGAACAGGTTGCGCGAAAACAGCGCCGAGGCATCGGCTGGCAGTTGTGCCGGCGTATTGGCATAGCCGACGATCTTGACCCCGTGGCGCACAACCACCTGATCCACCACCGAGCCTTCGACATTGCCCCCTTGCGCCACAGCAAGATCATAGATCACGCTACCAGGCTTCATCGTGGCAATCTGCGCATCGGTGATCAAACGCGGCGCTGACCGACCGGGGATCAGCGCGGTTGTAACCACGATATCCTGCTTGGCGATATGGCTCGATACCAATTCGGCTTGGGCCTTCTGGTATTCGGGGCTCATTTCGGTGGCATAGCCGCCTGCGCCTTCGCCATCGATACCCGCGACATTCTCGACAAAAATCGGCTTTGCGCCCAACGATAGGATCTGTTCTCTGGTCGCAGATCGCACGTCAGTTGCCGACACTTGCGCACCAAGCCGGCGCGCGGTGGCAATGGC
>CAIPWG010000483.1 GCA_903868655.1 uncultured Sphingomonadales bacterium | reverse complement strand
CGAAATCGATTGGGATCGCACCAATGGCCGGGTGATGACCCTCGACTGGATCGACGGCATCAAGATCAGCGATGTTGCAGCGCTCGATACCGCAGGCCACGACCGCAAGGCTCTGGCGCAACGGCTGGTTCTCGCATTCCTGACGCAAGCCATCAGCGGCGGCTATTTCCATGCCGACATGCACCAGGGCAATTTGTTCGTGACTGCCGATGGCACGATCGTGGCGATCGATTTCGGCATCATGGGGCGCATCGACCGGCGTGCGCGGCAATGGTTGGCCGAAATCCTCTATGGCCTGACCACCGGCAATTATCGCCGCGTCGCCGAAATCCATTTCGAAGCGCAATATGTGCCCAGCTATCATTCGGTCGATGAATTCGCGACCGCCTTGCGCGCAGTGGGCGAGCCGATGCGCGGCAAACCGGTGTCCGAGTTGTCGGTCGGCCAGATGCTCGATGGGCTGTTCGCGATCACCCGCGATTTTGACATGCAGACCCAGCCGCATCTGCTGCTGTTGCAAAAATCGATGGTCATGGTCGAAGGCATCGCCACCCAGCTCGATCCCGAGATCAACATGTGGGAAACCGCAGCGCCGTTCGTGCGCGCGTGGATCCGCGACGAGCTTGGCCCCGAAGCCGCGATTGCCGAGCGTCTGCGCGAAGATACCGCAACTTTGCTGCGCCTGCCCGAACTGATCCGCCGCATCGAAGACCGGTTCCCCGCCAAAGGTGGCGCACCCGAAGCCCCGCCGCTGCCTGATCTGACGCTGTTGTGGGATCGCGCGCCCGCGCGGGCCAGCTCTGGGCGGTTAAGTGCGGTGATCGGCTATGCGCTGGCCGCAGGTGCGGGTGCAACGATTACGCTGCTGGGCCTCGCGCGCGGCTGGTGGGGTTGATGCTGCGCCTGCCCAAACGCCATTTCAATGCACTGGATCTGTCGCGGCTGCTCGCCGCGTGTGCGGTCTTGTTCTGGCATTATCAGCATCTGTTTGTGCCGCCGGTGGATTTCGAATTCCATGTGCGCCGGTCGATTTCGCCATTTTATCACCAGTTGGCCTGGGCCTATGACTATGGCCATGTCGCGGTCGAATATTTCTGGGCCGTATCAGGTTTTGTGTTTGCCCACGTGTATCTGGCCGATACTGCGGCGCGCACCCGGTTCTGGCCCGCGCGCGTCGCGCGCTTGTGGCCACTCCATCTGCTGACCCTGGCCGTGGTCGCAGTGTTGCAGGTGATCTATACCGCGATCAACCACACCGCGTTCATCTATCACCATCAGGATTGGTGGCATTTCGCGCTCAATCTGGCGATGGCACAGACCTGGGGTTGGCAAGTCAACCAGTCATACAATGGCCCGACCTGGTCACTGTCGACCGAAATTCTCGCTTATGCCGCGTTCTGGGTGATGTTGCCTGCTTTGCGCCGGATGCCCCTGGCGCTGGCTTTGCCTGTGGCGCTGGGCATGTTTGCGCTGATCTTTGACAATGTGGTGCCGCCGGGCGCCCCTGCCGAAACGTTGGGGGCAAAGCTTGGTACCGTGGTCAATTGCATCGGCTATTTCTTTGCCGGCGTTGCGGTCTACGGCGTGGCGCTCAAAGGCTGGCTCACAGTGCCCAGGCTCGCCGTTATGGCACCTGTCCTGGCCTTTGCCGGGTGGGAAATTTCGGGGATGAAAGTCCACGGCCACGACGGGGCGATCCTGCTGGGGACATTGTCGGTACTGGCCGCAACGCTGGCGATCGATCTGGCCGACCGGGGCGATACCTTGCGCATCGGGCGCCGATTGGGCGACGCATCTTATGGCATCTACTTGTGGCATTTCCCGTTGCAACTGGCACTGGTGCTGCTGGTCGATGCCATGTTCGGCACCCGCGCAGTGTTTCGCCAGCCGGTGTTCCTCGTCATTTTCATCGGTGCGTCAATCGTGGCCGGTTTCGCGTCGCACCGCTGGTTTGAACGCCCGGCCCAGCGCCTGGTGATGCGCTGGTTTGATGGGTTGAAGCACGCGCGCGATGCCGCCTCGTGATGGCGGCTTGCCCCTCCCCCGTCGGGAAAAGGGCGTAAATCAGCGCCCCGCCATGGCTTTCGCCCCCGGCAGATACGTCCGCCCGATGCGCAGCGCTGTGCCATCGGCGAGTTCGGCGGACCACACGCCCAGCCCATCGTGGCGTAGCCCGGCGATCCGATCGCGCCGCACGATCGTCGAACGATGCAGGCGGATGAAACGTTCGGGGTCCAGCCGGTCTTCCAGCCCCTGAATGGTGTGCAACATCAGGTATGATCGCGCACCGACATGCAACCGCACATAATCGCGTTCGGCATCGATCCGATCGACATCGCCCGCAGCCAGCCGAACCAGTTCGCTGCGGTGCGGAACCCAGAATTCTTCGAGCCAGGTACCGGCCGGACGCGGCTCAATCGGTTCTGCTATTACCCCGCGCCGGGCCAAGGCCCGCTCTACTGCACGGGTCAGCCGATCTTCGGCCACGGGTTTGAGCACATAATCCACTGCGTCGCAGTCAAATGCTTCGACTGCAAACTGGTCATGTGCGGTCACGAAAATCACCGCGGGCGGCATCGCGCGCGAAACCAGCTGCCGCGCCACGGCCAATCCGTCGGCTTCGGGCATGGTCATGTCGAGCAGCAACAGATCAGGGGCCAAGGCCTCGGCCAGTCGCAGCGCCTGCGCGCCATCGCTGGCCGTGCCGACTACCTGGATCGCTGGAATGCGCCCGACCAGGATTTGCAGGCGTTCGATTGCCAAAGGCTCGTCATCAACGATCAGTGTGCGCAACGGGCGGGCATCATCGGTCATCGGTCAATCCGGCTGAGTTGGACAGGTTCGGGCGGCGAAAGGGGCAGGCGCAATACAGTGGCATGACCACCGCCTGGCTGCGGCCCGCAACTCAAACTGGCCTCTGCCCCATAGCGCGCGGCCAAGCGGCTGCGCACATTGGCCAGGCCGATGCCGGTGCCGGTTTCGGTGCCGGTCTTGCCCGGGCCATCATCGGCCACAGTCAACACCAGCTGGCCCGCCTCGGCCCGCGCCACAATCGTAATGGTGACCGCACGCGTGGTGGCCGCCACCGCGTATTTGATCGAATTTTCCACCAGCGGTTGCAGGATCATCCCCGGCACGGGCGCGTGCGCCAGATCGCCGGGCACATCGAACAGCGTTTTCAACCGTTCGGGAAAGCGCACAGCTTCGATTTCCAGATAATGGCGTTGCAGCACGATTTCGTCGGCGAGCGGTACCTCGGCGGTCGGATCGGCCGCGAGCGAATGCCGGTAAAAGCTCGACATCGTCTGGATCATCCGCTCAGCCGCAGCCTCGCGCCCGGTCATCACCAGCGCCGACAGCGAATTGAGCGTGTTGAACAGAAAATGCGGATTGACCTGATAGCGCAAGGATCGCAGCTCGGCCGCCTTGGCCGCGCGCCGGTATTCGCCTTCGCGGCGTTCGGCTGCGCGCACCATTTCGGCATTGCCCAGCGCAAGATACAGCGCCGCCCAGGCGATCAGCAAAAAATAACGGCCCAGCGCAACATCGGTCAGTTGCCGCCACAGGCCTTCGTGTTCGACCGGGTTCTGGATCAGCGTGATGGCAGGCACGGGTGGCGGGGTCGGGGTTGCGTCGCCATCGTCGATGTCAATCAGCAAATTGCCTGACAGATCGTGGCGCACCTGCACCGGTTTGTGCGGCGGGGTGGGCGTTTTGGGTGATCGGCTCTGATCGGTCAGCCGCGCGATCATTTGCGCCTCCACCGGAGCAAACGCCTGCTGGTTGATCACCGCCAGCGCCAGAGCTGCGGGCAACATGATAACGAGTGCCGCCGCCAGCCGGACCGATGTCACCCGTCCGTCAAACCGCCGCAGCAGCGGCCAGGCCAGCATTGTCACCAGGATCCCGGCCAGCGTGACCAGTGCACGACGCCACAGCAGATCGCTGAATTCACCCAGTTCAACCACCAGCGCGCGCATCGTGATCAGCACAAAATAGCACAGCCACAGCGCCACCGCCGAGGCCAGCACTTGCCGTGCGGGCACATGCGCAACCGGGTTATCCAAAGTGGTGTCGGGGATACTGGCCATCGGCACTGGCCTAAACCAAAAGGCCCCGACAGCGCCAGTGCGGCGGTCGGGGCCCGTTGGACGTTGGTCGATGGGACTATGTTCGATGGCCCGCTCAGGCGGGCAGCAGGCCTTCGTCAGCGATCTTCTTCTTCCACACCAGCGGGGCAAGCTGGTGCACGTTCTGCCCAGCCGAATCGACCGCGACGGTTACCGGCATGTCTTCAACCGTGAATTCGTAGATCGCTTCCATCCCCAGATCGGCAAAGGCGATCACTTTGGATTGCTTGATCGCGCGCGCCACCAGGTAGGCCGCACCACCCACCGCCATCAGATAAGCCGACTTGTGTTGCGCGATCGATTGGGTGGCCGCAGGGCCGCGCTCGGATTTGCCAACACTGGCGAGCAGACCCAGCCCCAACATCATATCCATGAAGCCATCCATGCGCGTCGCGGTCGTGGGGCCGGCCGGGCCGACCACTTCATCGCGCACCGGATCGACCGGGCCGACATAATAGATCACGCGACCGGCAAAATCGACCGGCAGCGGTTCGCCTTTGGCCAGCATATCCTTGATCCGTTTGTGCGCCGCATCGCGCCCGGTCAGCATGCGACCATTGAGCAGCAACCGATCGCCCTGTTTCCAGCCCTGCACCTCTTGCGCAGTCAACGTATCGAGATTGACCCGCTTGGCCGCCGCGTCGGGCGCCCATTGCACTTGTGGCCATTCGTCGAGCTTGGGCGCCTCAAGATAGCTGGGGCCTGACCCATCCAGCGTAAAATGCGCGTGGCGTGTGGCCGCGCAATTGGGGATCATCGCGACCGGCTTGCCGGCAGCGTGGCACGGCGCATCCATGATCTTCACATCAAGGATGGTCGACAGTCCGCCCAGGCCTTGTGCGCCGATACCCAACGCGTTGACTTTGTCGAAGATTTCGATGCGCAGGGCTTCGATATCGGTCTGCGGCCCGCGCAGTTTCAATTGCGCCATGTCGATCGGTTCCATCGACGCCTGCTTGGCCAGCAAAACGCAATGTTCGGCTGTGCCGCCAATGCCGATTCCCAACATGCCCGGCGGGCACCAGCCAGCGCCCATTTGCGGAAGCATTTCGACCACCCAGTCGACGATGGAATCGCTGGGGTTCATCATCTTGAATTTCGATTTGTTTTCGCTGCCGCCGCCCTTGGCAGCCACATCGATGCTGACCGTATTGCCACGCACCATCTCGACATGGAGCACACACGGCGTGTTGTCGCGGGTGTTGCGGCGGGTAAACGCGGGGTCGGCCAGCACCGAGGCGCGCAAGCGGTTGTCAGGATTGCAATAGGCGCGACGCACGCCTTCATCGACCACGTCCTGCAGGCTCTGATCGCTGTCCAGCCGGCAATTCTGGCCCCATTTGACGAAGACATTGACGATGCCGGTGTCCTGGCAGATCGGGCGGTGGCCTTCGGCACACATCCGGCTGTTGGTCAGAATCTGCGCGATCGCGTCTTTGGCGGCGGGGCCCTGTTCCGCCTCGTAGGCATCACCCAGCGCCCGGATATAATCCATCGGGTGGAAATAGCTGATGTATTGCAATGCGTCGGCCACGCTGTCGATCACATCGGCCTCGCGGATAGTCACCATCTCTGCCATGGGGTGTCACACCTTTTCGTCTCGGACTGGGCACTCGACCAACGCCCTTACGCCTCGACAGACGACATGCAAATAACTTGGCGCAAGCAGAACGATAATCTAGAGACTTTGGCTCATATCGGGGTCTGCGCATCAGGCGCGGTGATCTGCCTAACATCAGCTAACGAGGGAATTCATGACCTTGGTGCAAGAACGCGCAGGCTTTGCAGCGGCGCGGCGCGCGATGATCGACAGCCAGCTGAGGGTCAGCGGCGTCAACGATCCGGCCATTCTGGCGGCATTCGCAGCATTGCCGCGTGAGGAATTCGTTCCCGCAGAACGCCGTTCGATTGCCTATATCGATCGCGCCGTGCCGCTGGGCGATGGCACCGTGCTGGCCCCAGCCCTGACCCATGGACAGATGCTGACCGCGGCCGAACCGGTCGCGGATGACCAGGTGCTGGTGATCGGAGCACCCGGCACGTATCTGGCCGCATTGGCTACGCAATTGGCTGCCAAAGTGACCGTGGCCACACCTGATGGCGATTGGGCCGCTGCTGCACCCTACACGCTGGTGCTGATCGATGGCGCGATCGAGGTTGCGCCGGAAGCACTGTCGGCATTGCTGGCAGACCATGGACGGGTGGTGACCGGGCTGATCGAACGCGGCGTGGCCCGCTTGGCGCTGGGTCGTCGGGTCGGCGGCGAACTGGTTTTGACCAAGCTGTCCGAAGCCGATTTTGCCCCACTGCCTGCGTTTGCCGCGAAAAAAAGCTGGAGCTTCTGAGTTCGATGCGCAGCACGGGGCATTGGGGACATCTGCTGATCGGCGTGGCGGTGATCGCCCTGCCGAACCTGGCTCAGGCTGAAACATTGCGCGAAGCGCTGGTTGCAGCATACAAAACCAACCCCGATCTCGCGTCCGCACGCGACACCCAGCGGGCCACTGATGAAAACGTTCCGATTGCGCGGTCGCAGGCGCTGCCCAGTCTTCAGGGATCGGTCAGCTATTCCCGCGCGATCGAAAAAGAAGCCTCCGGGCTTTACGATTTCTATCCTAGCGATACGTTTACGGCGAACACCTCGTTCAGTGCGCCGCTCTATGCCGGTGGCGCAATCCGCAGTTCGATCAACGCCGCCAAAGTACGCGTGCGCCAGGGGCAAGCGAACTTGCGCAGCACCGAAACCAGCGTATTCAGCGCAGTGGTGACGGCCTATCTCGATGTCAGCCTCAATTCCGCGATTGTCGCGTTGAACCGCAACAACGTGCAAGTGCTGGAGATCAACCTGAAGGCCACCAGCGACCGGTTTGAAATCGGCGACGTGACCCGCACCGATGTCGCGCAGTCGAATTCGCGCCTCGCGCAAGGGCGTGCCACTTTGCGCAATGCCGAAGCCAACCTGATTGCCGCACGCGAACGCTATGTTCAGGTGGTGGGCCATGCGCCCGACACACTCGATGTCCCGCCGCCCTTGGCAGGCTTGCCGCGTGCCCCCGATGAAGCGGTGCAGATCGCGCTCGATACCAATCCCGATCTGATCGCGGCGCGTCTGGCGACCAAAGCTGCAGGCTATGACGTGAAAACGGCAGACGCCGCGCGGCTACCGAAGCTGTCGGTCGTCGGATCATCGTCGTACACCAATTTTCTGGGCACGCTGCCGGCGCAAGCGGTCGCGGTTGGCAGCTTCCCGCATATCGGCACCGCCCAGATCGGGCTCCAGGCGACGATCCCGTTTTATCAGGGTGGACGACCCAGCGCGCAGATACGTCAGGCGCAAGCCAACGAGGGCGCCGCCGACGAACGCGAAGTCTCTGTGGAACGCGAAGTGATCGCCACCGTGCGCGCCGATTTTGCCGCGTACAAAGCTGCCAACGATGCGATTGCACTGAACCAGACCGCAGTCGATGCCGCCGCGCTCAGCCTCGAAGGCGTGCGCGCGGAAAATACCGTAGGCAACCGTACCATTCTCAACATCCTTGATGCCGAACAGGAACTGGTCAACGCGCAAGTCAATCTGGTGACCGCGCGGCGCAATGGCTACGTCGCCGGGTTCAACCTGCTGGCCGCGATGGGCAAAGCGCAGGCGCGCGATCTGGCGCTGGATGCCGAACTGGGCGCAGCGCTGTACGATCCGCAAGTGCATTATGACCGCACATCAGGCGATGCCAACGACTGGCACAGCGATCCCGACCCGGTGCGTCAGTCCACCCCGACGCGCAGCGTACCCGCGCAAGACGCACAAGTCGCGCCGCAACCGCTACCGTAATCACCAACCGCATGATAAGCGGATAGGAATATCCGATTCGGTCAGTCGCCGATGGGAAAGCAGACTTCGGGGATGGCAACGGGCATGCGACAGGCTGGTGAACCCTCGGTTGAGGAAATCCTCTCGTCGATCAAGAAAGTGATCGCGCGCGACAACCGGGCTGAAAGCACCCGGCGAGACGCTGCGCCCAACGCTGACGCCGGATTGCGCGACCGATTTGGTGATGTGCTCGATCTTAGCGAAGTGGCCTCGCAAGTGCTGGGCAAAACGGACCAGCAGCCCGCCACTGATCCTGAGCCCCACGCCACTGCCGCTCTGGAAGACAACGATGGCCCGCTGCTGAATGCGGCGACAACCTCGGCAATGCGCAGCTCGTTTGAAGCGCTGGCCTTGCTGTCGCAGCCCGGCGCACAACCGCAAATCGTGCGTTCGGGTGAAACCTCGCTCGAAGGGCTGATCCGCGACATGTTGCGTCCCATGCTGGCCGAATGGCTCGACAAAAACCTGCCAGCCACGGTCGATCGCATGGTCGCAGCCGAAATCACGCGGATCGCGCGCAAAAAAGGCTGATCGATCAGCCCGGACAATGCCAAAACCTGAACCCCACCTGCTCGATCCTGCGCGGTATAGACACCGCACGCAGATTACGACGCGGTTTGCCGATCTGGATCCCAACGATCATCTGAACAATGTGGCACTGGCTGCCTTGTTCGAAGATGCGCGGGTGCGGTTTTCGCTGGCCATGGGGTTTCGCGCAGATCGCAGCCCGGGCGGGCGGCGATTCATGGTTGCCGCGGTCGAGATCAATTATCTGGCACAGGCGCATTTTCCCGACCCGATCGAATGCCTTGCCGCGCCGCTTGCGATTGGGCGATCGAGCTGGACGCTGCACCAATTGTTGTTGCAGCACGATGTTCCGGTGGCCACTGCGCGTTCGGTGCTCGTGTCGATCATCGAAGGCCGGCCCGCACCGCTGGGCGACGCTATGGTGGCCACGCTCGAAACCTGGGTGCTGACATGACCGACGCTGTTGCCCAAGCCGAAGCCGCGCTCAAAAAGCTGGGCGCGTTTGCACCCCGACGACACATCTTCCTTTGCGTCGATCCCGAACAGGACAAATGCGCGCCACGCGTCGCAGGGCAGGAAAGCTGGGCTTTTCTCAAACGGCGGCTGGGTGAACTGGGTCTGGGCGGGGCTGCCGGTGTGCTGCGCAGCAAAGCCGGATGCTTGCGTGCCTGCGCCGCAGGGCCTGTCGCGGTGGTCTACCCCGAAGGCGTATGGTATCATTCGTGCAGCCCGCAAGTTCTCGAACGCATTCTGGTTGAACACATCCGCGATGGGCAGCCGGTTGAAGAATTCCGGCTCAATCCGCCGATGGGCGAGCACCACACAGCCTGAATTGACTGCGGCCAAGCACATCTCGTTGGAAGAGTGCTCCTAACCGCTGATCATAGTTTCCAAATCCGTGGTGGCGCGTTCGGGGTGGCGCGGGGTTACATCGCGATAGGCCTCGGCAATGCGCGCCATGTCGGCACGGTAATCGCCGGTCGGCATGATTTCAGCCCCCAACCCGCCGGTGCGTGTGCGATAGTCCATCATGCCCACAACGATGGGCACGCCCGCACCCAGCGCGATATGGTAAAACCCCGAACGCCAGCCGCGCACTTTGCTGCGCGTGCCTTCGGGGGCGATGGTCAGCGCGAAACGGTCGCGATGCGCGAATTCGGCAACCATCGCACCGACCATATCGTGACGTCCGGTCCGATTGACCGCAATCCCCCCCATGTCGCGCATGAAGCCGCCCATCGGCCAACGGAACAGGCTGTCCTTGGCCATGAAGCTGACATCGATACCGAGTTCTTCAACCAGACCCAGGAAATAGACGAAATCCCAATTCGACGTATGCGGTGCAGCGATGATGACATAGCGTCCATGCGCGGGGGGACTGCCCACCGCCCGCCAGCCTTGTTGCCGGTAAAATGCCAGCAACGCCCCGCGTGTCCAGCGTGATAGCGTGCCGATCGCGGGTCGTGCCGGATCGTGCGACGTGGCTGTGCCGTTGGTATTGTCCATGCTTCTCCCCCGAGTTCGTTTGATCTACACCGCAATGGCGCGCAAGTCGAACGCTTGGCACGCACGATGGCGTGGGCACATGCCCGCCGCAGGAGAACGACTTTGGCCTTGTTCGACAATGAAAAGCTGCGGCGCATTCTGCGATTGGGCTGGCTTGGGCTGTGCCCCGCCTGCGGCAAGGCTTCGATGTTTGATGGTTGGCTGAAACTGGCCACGCACTGTCCGGCCTGCGGGCTGGATTACAGCTTCGCACATGCCGATGACGGCCCGGCATTCTTTGCGCTGTGCATCACCGCGTTTCCGCTGACGTTTGTCGCAGTGTGGGTGGAAGTCACCTTTGCCCCGCCCTGGTGGGTGCACGCGATCGTATCGGTGCCGATACTGGCCGTGGGCTGCCTGGGCTCGTTGCGCCCGTTCAAGGGCTGGCTGGTCGTCTCCCAATATCTGAACGATGCGCCCTGATCAGGCCTTGCGATAATCGGCGGTGATCACACCACATCGCGCAAGGTCGGCCTCATGCTCGGCTTCACGCCAGGTTTCGGCCAAAGCGGCCGCTTCCCATTCGCCCATGGCTGGATGCGCCAGAATGGTTTCGACCCATTGCGCGCCGCGCACCCCGACATCGAGCCCATATGTGCGAATGCGGAAAGCTACCGGCGCGTAAAATGCATCAGCCGCGGTAAACGCGGCACCGGCCAGCCATGGTCCACCGAAACGGTCCAGACCCTCGCCCAGAATTTCTCCGATCCGGGCGATATCACGTGCAAGATCAGCGCCGATGGCAGGCAAGGTTGCCCGCACACCAACATTCATCGTGCATTGGTTGCGCAATGCCGAAAATCCGCCGTGCATTTCCGCCACGACGCATTGTGCAAAAGTGCGCGCCGCAGCGTCTTCGGGCCACACCGCAAAATAGCGCTCGGCCAGATAAAGCGTGATACCAAGCGTATCCCACACCGTCGTCGTACCATCGATCAGCACGGGCACCTGCCCGGTGGGCGAAAACCCACGGAACGCGTCCCAGTTGACTGCCTCCGTAAACGGTTCGACCCGGTCTTCGAAGGCGATGCCCAGCGCGCGCATCAAGACCCAGGGGCGCAGCGACCAACTGGAGTAATTGCGGTTGGCGGTAACCAGCGTGACCATGTCAGACCAAATATTGCGCGGTGGTCTTGGCGGCAACTTCGTCAGTTGTCACCCCCGGCGCCAGTTCGATCAGATGGAACGGGCTGGCATGATCGGGGCGGCCAAACACCGCAAGATCGGTCACGATCATGTCGACTACGCCGACGCCGGTCAGCGGCAGCGTGCAAGCCGGAATGAACTTGGCGCTGCCGTCTTTGGCGGTATGTTCCATGACCACGATGATCTTTTTCACGCCCGCCACCAGATCCATCGCGCCGCCCATGCCCTTGATCATCTTGCCGGGCACCATCCAGTTGGCGATGTCGCCGTTTTCGGCCACTTCCATCGCGCCCAGCACCGTCAGATCGATGTGCCCGCCACGAATCATCGCAAAGCTGGCCGCGCTGTCGAAATAGGCTGATTGCGGCAGTTCGCTGATCGTCTGCTTGCCGGCGTTGATCAGATCGGGATCAACGTCTTCGTCAAATGGAAATGGCCCGATGCCCAGCATGCCGTTTTCGGATTGCAGGGTCACGGTCATCCCGGCCGGAATGTGGTTGGCGACCAAAGTCGGTATGCCTATGCCCAGGTTCACATAGAACCCATCCTGCAATTCGCGCGCCGCGCGTGCGGCCATCTCGTCGCGGGTCCAGCCCATCATGCAATCTCCCGGCTGCGCGTCGTACGGAATTCGATCTTCTTGTCGTATGGCGCGCCCACGATCAGCCGCTGCACATAGACCCCGGGCAGATGGATCGCGTCGGGATCAAGACTGCCGGTGGGCACGATCTCTTCGACTTCCACCACGCAGATTTTTCCACATTGCGCGGCCGGCACATTGAAATTGCGCGCGGTCTTGCGAAACACGACATTGCCGGTGGCATCGGCGCGCCAGGCTTTGACCAGCGCCAGATCGGCAAAAATGCCGCGTTCAAGGATGTAATCCTGACCGTCGAAGTTTTTTACCTCTTTGCCTTCAGCCACCAGCGTCCCGACACCGGTCCTGGTATAAAACCCGGGGATGCCCGCACCGCCAGCGCGCATACGTTCCGCCAGAGTACCTTGCGGGCAGAATTCCACCTCAAGCTCTCCGGCCAGATATTGGCGTTCGAATTCCTTGTTTTCGCCAACATACGAAGAGATCATCTTTTTAACTTGCCGCGTGCGCAACAGGCGCCCGATGCCTTCGTTATCAATCCCGGCATTGTTCGACGCGAACGTCAGGCCCTGCACGCCTGCATCGCGCACCGCATCGAGCAGCCGTTCGGGCACGCCGCATAGCCCGAAACCGCCACACGCGATCAACAGGCCGTCGCGCAACAGGCCATCGAGCGCGGCAGCGGCATCGGGGTAAAGCTTGTTGACCATGGATCAATTCCTCATCAGCGGACAGCAGTGCCGTTCACCGGGCCTGCGATTGCAATGTTGAGCCGATTGATCAATCCAATTTGCGACATTTCAATCCAATTTCAGCCCGAGAACCGCCGAAAGATCGGCCAATGCCTGTTCGCCGCTGGTCACTTTGATCGCGTGCATCCCCAAGGCGGCTGCCGGCTTGCAGTTGATGCCCAGATCATCGAGATAGACGCACTGCTGCGGTGCCAGACCGAGCAGTTCGCACATCATCGCATAAATCCGGGGATCGGGCTTGCGCACTCCGGCTTTCGAGCTTTCGATAACGTGTTCGAACCGGGCAAAGATCGCCTCCATCGCATCGGCGCGGTCATCGCTGCGCGCCATGCCGGCGCCGTGACCGGTCGGCACATTGTTGGTGATGCAGGCAATCCGATACCCGGCGGCCGTCAACCGGTCGAGCGCTGCGACCATCGCCGGACGCACCGCGCCCGCCAGCACCGCCAGCACCGATGCGCCATCGAGCGAGTGCCCCAACGCCAGTGCCTCGGCCGAAAACAGCGTGTCGAACGTGGCTGCATCGATGTCGGCGCGTTCAAACAGGGCCCAGGCATTGCCATCGGGATTGGTCGCATTGACCCGGCGGACAAAGTCGTGCGGCAGCCCGCGTTCCGCCTCCAGCCGGTTGAACGCCTCAAACGGCGAGGCGGTAATGACGCCGCCGAAATCGAAAATGACGCTTTCGAAACGCCGTGTCATCCTGATCGCTCCCCCTCAAAACCGGACTTGCTCGGTAATAGCTCGCTTAATCATCGCAAGGGGTCAATAGAGGGGGAATTGATACAGATCATGGCCGATTCGGCTGCGGGGGCGCAGATCGTCAACACCACGTTGAACAAGGACCCCCGCAATGCGCTCCATTCTGTGCCCCGTCGACAATTCGCCAACATTGGATGATCGGGTCGAAACAGCCCTCGCGCTGGCCCGTGCTATGGATGGTCATGTAACCTTCCAGATTGCCACACCCTTTGCCGCACTGACGTTATGGGAACCGTTTGGCGGCGCCGCGCTTTCGGCAGAAGCGATCAACCAGGCGCGTATGGGCGATGAAACATTGGGTAGCGAACTTGATGCGCGTCTTGCCCCCCAAGACGTTCCCTTTGACGTTGTGATCATTGATGAAGGCCGGATCGAAGGCGTGGCCAGCGCCGCACGCTTCACCGACATTGTCGTAACCACTCTGGAAGACCCGACACTCGAAGAAATCGGGCTTGGCATCCAGGTGCCCGTACTCGCGGTGCCAAGGGGTAGGCCGATGCTGGCTTTTGACAAACCGGTGGTCGTGGCCTGGGACGGCGGGCATGAAGGCGCTGCCGCCATGCGCGCGGCGCTGCCGCTGCTGCGGCTGGCGAGTGCGGTGCACCTGTTCACCGTGCGGGAGAAGAGCGATGACTTTCCTGCCATCGACGCTGCCAGCTACCTGTCGCGCCATGGCATCCATGCCGAATGTCACGAAGCCGAAAGCGCCTCCTCGATTTCGGCAACGATCGAGGCCTTTGCCCAGACTTGCGGCGCGGGCCTGATCGTCATGGGCCTGTATGGCAAAAGCCGGCTTCGTGAATTGTTGTTGGGCGGGGTGACGCGCGCCATGCTCGATCGGGCGGTCGTTCCTTTGCTGCTGGCACATTGACGCAATGCCGCAGGCTTCATTCCGCGCTGCGGAATAGTCGGTACAGCCAGCCAGCAAGGGTTGTGCCGCCATCCAATGTGGCCTGTCGCAGGTCGATGCAGCCTGCTTTTGCGTGTTTCGTCGAGCGCTTGCTGGACCATCGACAGCGATTGAAAAAAACACAACTTATAAGGTGTCTTTCGCACTTGCACAATAATCGGCCCAGACGCATACCGACCGTGCCTTTCAGGCATCCTCTCCCAAACTATTCAGCCCGGCCCGCAACGGCCGGGCTTTTTTTGTGGTATGGCGCCGACCCCGCAAGGCCTGCGCCACGACTGCGAACTTGACGTATGCGCCCGCTTTGCGTATCCGCCGCGGCCTGATTCCCGAGTGCAAGCCTGTGATGCGCATGGATTCGTCCATGCGGTTTCGTCGGTTTGTCCACCCCTTCGAACTTAAAAAGAGCATTCACATGAAGCGCACCTTTCAGCCCAGCCGTCTCGTTCGCGCCCGTCGTCACGGCTTCCGCGCCCGCACGGCAACCGTTGGCGGTCGCAACATCCTGCGCGCCCGTCGCGCACGCGGCCGCAAGAAGCTGTCGGCCTGAACCTGGCCGTGGGGGATGATTCCCCCACCCTGGGTCGCGCAGACGCCCTGATCGACGCGCCACACCGTGTGGATGCGGCAAAGTCTTTGCGTCTAGGCGTGATACGCAAGCGGTCAGATTTTATCGCTGCAAACCACGGTATCCGGGTCGCAAGGCCCGGATTTGTGTTGTTGGTAAAAGGCGATGTGCAACCAAGCCGGGATGTGCGGTTTGGTGTGACGGTTACCAAGAAAATCGGCAATGCGGTGTGTCGTAACCGGATGAAGCGCCGATTGCGTGCGCTGCTGCGCGAAGTTCTGCCCACCTGCGGTATTGCCGGCGCGGATCATGTCCTGATCGGGCGCGAGGGCGGGGTGGAGCGCGATTTCGCAATGTTGCGTGGCGAACTCATCGCCGCCTTGTCGCGCGCCGCTGCGGGCAAGGGCGACCCCCCGCGCAAACCGCGTGCCGATGGTAAACGGCGGTGAGGCGCATCCTGATCCTGCTGGTACGGGCCTGGCAAATTGGCCCTTCTGCGGTCATGCTGCCCACCTGTCGTTATGCACCCAGCTGCTCGGCCTATGCGATTGAAGCATTGGAGCGCCACGGTGCGTTTAGGGGTGGCTGGTTGACGCTGAAGCGGCTATTGCGCTGCCACCCGTGGGGGGGCAGCGGGTTCGACCCGGTTCCGTAACCTGGGCAACAGGGCAACGGGCCAAATCGCGCACTTGCCCCTTCCCGATATCAAAATTCAACTACGCGAGGCAGAGTGGAAAATCAGCGCAACATGATCTGGGCGGTGGTCCTGATGGGGATCATCCTGA
This sequence comes from uncultured Sphingomonadales bacterium, assembly GCA_903868655.1. Lineage (GTDB taxonomy): Bacteria > Pseudomonadota > Alphaproteobacteria > Sphingomonadales > Sphingomonadaceae > Novosphingobium. The sequence goes on along the minus strand of CAIPWG010000483.1, from coordinate 930 downwards.
TCGGCTGGGATCTTGGACTCCGTTATTTCTACCCGCACCTTGGCGAAAAACGGGCTGTGGCTTCAGCATCCCCCACGCCCGGTAAGCCCGCGGCCGTCACCAACACCGAGCCCGCACCGGCGGCACCGACGCGCGAGGGAGGTCTGCAGTCGAGCCGTGACCTCGTCACCCAGGCGCAGGACCTTAAAACCGCGCTGGCCGCACCCACCCGCATCGCCATCGAAGCACCGGGTGTCAGCGGATCGATCAATCTGGCGGGTGCGCTGATCGACGATCTGACGCTCAATCGCCATCGCGAAACCGCCGACGCCAACAGCGCACCGGTTCGGTTGTTTTCACCGGCCGGAACCCCGGCACAACATTTCGCACAAATCGGTTGGGTCGGCGTAGGCGGGGTACAGACCCCTGATGCCAATACTGTGTGGCAGGCCGGCAGCCGACGCCTGACACCGGCCAATCCGGTCACGCTAACCTGGTCCAACGCGACCGGGCAGACGTTTGCGATCCGCTATGCGATCGATGCCAATTACATGCTGACAGTTGCGCAAAGCGTGACCAACGCAGGTGCCGCACCCGTGTCGGTGCAGCCCTTTGCCCAGATCAACCGCACCGACCGCACCGCCAGCCTCGATACGTGGCAGGTCCATTCAGGCCCAATTGGCGCATTCGATGGCGCGGTAACATTTGCCAGCCATTACAAAGACGTGCTGGCCGCTGGACAAGTTACCCCGGCAGGCAAGTCAAACTGGATCGGGTTTACCGACATCTATTGGCTTTCTGCATTGATACCGGATGCATTGTTCGATAACGGCAGGCGCGCAAGACCTTTTGTGGGGCCGTCCCGCAGGCCGCTTCGTTCTCTGGCCGACATGCTCAAAGGAAAACAAGGGCGCTTCAGGCAGAACCTGCTTGGAAAACGCGTCGATTATT
>CAIPWG010000482.1 GCA_903868655.1 uncultured Sphingomonadales bacterium | reverse complement strand
TCCGTGGCGAAATTCCATGAAATGTTCTTTACCTTCACGGTAAATAGTCAGTTTCAGCCACTCTGATAACGCATTTACTACTGATACGCCGACACCATGCAATCCACCGGATACTTTGTAGGAATCATTGTTGAATTTTCCTCCCGCATGGAGAATGGTCATAATCACTTCTGCTGCGGAACGGTTTTCTTCTTTATGTATATCCGTTGGTATACCGCGACCGTTATCGCTGACGCTTATAGAATTATCTGCATGAATAACAATATTAATTTCATCGCAATGACCCGCTAAAGCTTCATCAACGGCATTATCTACCGTCTCAAATACCATGTGATGTAAACCGCTGCCATCGTTTGTATCCCCAATGTACATACCGGGACGTTTTTTGACCGCTTCCCTTTCACGCGTGGGTCGCCCAGTCGACCCCCATGCGCCCGTGGCCCATTACGCTGGCCAGCGGCTGGCGCGTATACTAAGGTACTGTTTTCATGTCCTATTTTTCCGATCTCGGCCTTGCCGAGCCTATCTTGCGTGCGCTCGAAACCAAGGGCTATACCGATCCCACCCCGATTCAGCGTCAGGCTATCCCGGCCCTGATGCAAGGCCGCGATCTGCTCGGCATTGCCCAGACCGGCACTGGAAAGACCGCCGCGTTCGCGTTGCCTTCGCTTCACCGGCTGGCCGAAACGGCCACGCCACGCAAACCCGCCTCGTGCCGTATGCTGGTGCTGTCGCCCACGCGCGAACTGGCCGCGCAAATTGCCGAAAATATGCGCGGCTATGCCAAAAACCTGAACCTGTTTGTGGATTGCGTGTTCGGCGGCGTGCCAATCACCAAGCAAGCGCGCCGGCTGGTTGGTGGCACCGACGTGCTGGTCGCAACGCCTGGCCGCCTGCTCGATCTGATCGACAATCGCGCGCTCACACTCGGCCGCGTCGAAATCTTCGTGCTCGATGAAGCAGACCAGATGATGGACCTGGGCTTTATCCATGCGTTGAAGCGTGTTGCCGCGATGCTGCCCGCCAAGCGTCAGAGCCTGTTCTTCTCGGCCACAATGCCCAAATCGATCGAAGATCTCGGCCGCCAGTTCATCCAGGACCCGGTCAAAGTCGAAGTCGCGCCGCAGGCGACCACGGCTGAGCGTGTCGAACAATACGTAACATTCGTGAATCAGGCTGAAAAGCAGGCCTTGCTGTCGTTGCGCATCCGCGCGCTGATCGCCGACAAAACGCTCGATCGCAGTCTGGTGTTCACCCGCACCAAGCATGGTGCCGACCGTGTTGCCCGTCATCTTGAAGCAGCGGGCATCCCGGCGCGCGCAATTCATGGCAACAAGAGCCAGGCGCAGCGCACTGCCGCGCTCGAAGCGTTTCGCCAGGGCGCCTGCCCGGTGCTGGTTGCCACCGATATCGCAGCGCGCGGAATCGATGTCGCCGGCGTAAGCCATGTGTTCAACTTCGAGCTTCCCAACGTGGCCGAGCAATATGTGCACCGCATCGGTCGCACAGCACGGGCAGGTGCCGATGGCGCCGCGATCAGCCTCTGCGCGCCCGATGAGAAGCCTTATTTGCGCGACATCGAAAAGCTGACCGGGGTCAAGCTGGCCCCTTTGCCGCTGCCTGCCGATTTTCAGGCCGAAGCTGCACGCCTGCCCAAGCCGGTGCACAAGCCGAGCGATGATGAAGATCATCGCGGTGGTCATTCACGCAACGGTCGCGGTGGCCCGGGTGGCCGTGGCCAGCCGCAAGGCCGCGGTGGCGATCGCGCTGCCGATGGTCAGCCAAAGCGCCGGTTTCAGCCACGCGGCGCACCGGGCGTCGGCCAACACCGCAACAAAGTGACCCGCGCCAGCTGAATCGCACCATCGCCTCGCATGACACCTGTGCAGCGAGGCGATAGCTTGCCATAAGGGCCCCCATGATGGCTTTGGTCCTTTCCGCTCTGGCGATGACTCTGATCGTGGCGGTGCGCTACGTGATGGTCAGTGGTCTGTTTGCCTGGATGACGGCGCGCGTTCGGCCCGGCCACTATGCCGGGCTGGGCCGTCAGATCCGCATGGAACTGGGCTGGAGCCTCGTATCCTGCGTCATCTATGGCGTACCGGCTGGCGTGATCGCCTGGGGCTGGCAGGCGCATGGCTGGACGATGATCTACAGCGATGCGCACCGTTATCCGCTGTGGTGGATGCCGGCATCGCTGCTGATCTATCTGGCGGCGCACGATACCTGGTTTTATTGGACCCACCGCTGGATGCACCGGCCAGCGATATTCCGGCGTATCCACGCGGTCCACCATGCCAGCCGCCCGCCCACAGCCTGGGCCGCGATGAATTTCCATCCGGTCGAAGCCGCGATTGTCGGCTTGTTCATTCCCGTGCTGGTGTTTGTCGTGCCGGTGCATGCGGGCGTGCTTGCTACGGTCCTGGTAATTATGACGATCATGGGCGTGACCAACCACATGGGCTGGGAAATGTTCCCGCGCGCACTGGTGCATTCGCGCGCCGGGCGGTGGTTGATCACCGCCAGCCACCATTCGCGCCATCACGAGCAATACCGCTGCAATTATGGGCTCTATTTCCGCGTATGGGACCATCTGTGCCGCACCGATCGAGGCATTTCGGCGCCATGATGGCACGGGACCTGACACATGTCGTTGCCGTCAGCATCGTGCTGTGTCCGTGTGCCCTGCTCGCCGATCCACTGCCAGACGCAATGGCTGGAGCCGCCGTCACCGTCGAAGTATCTGGCTTGCGCAATACCAAGGGCCTGATCCGCGCGTGCCTGACGGCCAAGCCCGCCACGTTTCCCGAATGCGAAAAGGACCCGAAATCGCAGCGACTGACAGTGCCTGCGCGCAACGGCCCGGTGCTCGTATTCCGCCATGTCGCCCCCGGTAACTATGCCGTGTCACTGTTCCATGACCAAAACGGCAACGGCAAACTGGACAAGACCCTGGGCATCCCCAACGAAGGCTACGGCTTTTCGCGAGATGCCCCGGTGCATTTCGGACCACCCACCTTCGATGCAGCCAAAGTCATGGTGGCAGGCGCCGATCTGGTCCTGAAAATCAAGGTTCGCTATATTTTGTGATTGAACAGGCCCCCTGCGATACACCACGGCCACGCGGCGCGCTCGCACCCTTCCAATACCCGATGTTTCGCGCCATCTGGTTTGCCAATCTGTTTTCCAGCATCGGCTCCGTGATGCAGGCCGTGGCCGCTGCCTGGATGATGACCGGGTTGACCAACCAGCACGTGCTGGTCGCGCTAGTGCAAGCGTCAAGCACGATCCCGATCCTGTTGCTGGGCGTGGTCGCCGGCGCCATCGCCGATGCCTACGACCGTCGACTGGTCATGCTCTGCGCGCAAGTGTTCATGCTCGTCGTTTCGGCAGTGCTGTCGGTCATGGGTTATGCCGGCGCGATCACCCCGTGGTCGCTGCTGCTGCTGACGCTGTTGGTGGGGTTGGGAACCGCGCTCAATGGACCGGCGTGGCAGGCCAGTGTCCGTTTGCAGGTCGATCGTCCGGATCTGCCGCAAGCGATTTCGCTCAACGCCATCGCGTTCAATCTGGCGCGCAGCCTTGGCCCGGCGCTGGGCGGACTGGTGATTTCCGTGTGGAGCGTCAATGCCGCCTTCATGCTCAACGCCGTCAGCTATCTGGCGATGATCGTGGTTCTTGCGCGGTGGCGACCCGATGTCATGCCCCCTGTTCGCGAACCGATCGGCACTGCAATCATGACCGGTATCCTATTCTGCGTGCGGTCGGGCCCAATCGCACGGGTCCTGTCACGCGGGGCACTGTTCGGTTTCGGCGCAGTGGCGTTTCAGGCACTGTTGCCGGTGGTGGTGCGGGCGCAATTGCAGGGTGATCAGATCGGCTATGGCCTTGTGGTTGGCGCGTTCGGGCTGGGATCTGTGGCCAGCGCCTTGTTCGTCAGCCGCATCCGCAGCCAGTTTGGCAGCGAGGCCGTGGTGGGCATGGGTACTGTCGTCTGTCTTGCCGGACAATTGGTCTTGTCGATCGCGCATGCGCTGGCCCCGGCCATGGCCGCAGCCCTGATCGGCGGAGCGGGCTGGGTTGCCGTGCTGACAAGCCTGAATGTC
>CAIPWG010000481.1 GCA_903868655.1 uncultured Sphingomonadales bacterium | reverse complement strand
GATGCGATCGTTCCTGACCACGCTGGGCATCATCATCGGCGTGGCTGCTGTGGTCACAATGGTCACGCTGGGACAGGCGACAACGCTCGCAGTGCAGAAACAGATCGCGAGCCTTGGCAACAACATTCTCCAAGTGCGACCGGGGCAGGGCTTTGGCCGGGGTGGAGGCGGACCGCAACCGCCCAATTTCGATGCGCAGGATGTTATCGCCATCGACGACCAGATCGCCGGGATCACTGCGATTGCCCCACAGGCAAGCAGCCCGGTGACCGCTGTCTATGAGGGGTCGAATTGGACCACCACGGTCAACGGCACCACCTCGGGCTTTTTCCTGATCCAGCCCTGGCAACTCGTTGCCGGACGGGGCTTTGAACCCGAAGAGGAACAGGCGGGCAAGGCGGTCTGCATAATTGGCAACACCGTGCGCAAGAACCTGTTTACACACGGCGCTGCGCCGGGCGCTCCGCTGGGGCAACGCATCCGGCTGAATGGCATTTCCTGCCTGGTGATCGGCGTTCTGTCGACGCGCGGGCAGGCCGGGTTTGGCGGGGATCAGGACGATGTGGTGATCATGCCGATCAAGACAGTGCAGCGACGGCTGACAGGGAACCTCGACATTCGGCTGATGCTGGTGGGAGTGGACCCAACCTACGACAGTCCCACCGTGCAAAGCTCAATCATCAGCCTGCTACGCGAACGCCGCCAGATCACTGGCAACAAGCAAGATGACTTCAACATCTTTGACACCGCGCAGATCAGCGCAACTCTGACTGGCACGACCACTTTGTTGACCGGCATCGTCACTGCTGTTGCCGCGATCAGTCTGGTGGTCGGAGGTATCGGCATCATGAACATCATGCTGGTGTCTGTGACAGAACGTACACGCGAAATCGGTATCCGCCTTGCCATCGGCGCGTTGGCGCACGAAGTGCTGACCCAGTTTCTGGTCGAGGCGATCGTGTTGTCTTGCCTTGGCGGGATCATTGGCATTGCACTGGCGCAAGTGCTGGTGGTCATTATTGCCCCGCTGATGCAGGTGCCTTGGCTGTTTGTGCCGCAGATCAATGTGATCGCTTTCCTGATCGCGGCAGCCATCGGTGTCGTGTTTGGCTATTTTCCGGCGCGCCGTGCGGCTGGATTGAACCCCATTGATGCGCTTCGTTATGAATAGGCCAGCCGCTGCGGGTTCGGTCCCGATCGCGCCCGGTGAGAGACATTGACTATTGCAAGCAGACGCGATTAAAGGAAATTGCGCTGCGGAAGAGACTGCCCAAACAGCAGCACCGAAGGAGCAACCGCCCCGGAAACTCTCAGGTACCCCGGACCGTTGCGCATGGAAAGACTCTGAAAAGTAGGGCTTTCGCCCTTGCCGATGGTGTAAGTCGTAGCCCAGTTCGTGAGCGACGATGATGCTCTCAGGCCAATGACAGAGGGGGCCATGACCGCTTTTTGCGGGATGGAGCCCTTATGTCTGTCATATCGAAATTTGAGCCTTCTGAACCCAGCATCGCTGTGATTGGCGCCGGTATCACCGGGATCACAACCGCCTACAACCTTGTCCGCCGTGGTTGCAAAGTGACCGTGTTTGATCGTCACCCTTATGCCGCAATGGAAACGTCGTTTGCCAATGGCGGGCAGCTCTCCGCATCAAACGCCGAAGTGTGGAACAGTTGGGGCACAGTGCTGAAAGGCATGCGCTGGATGTTTCAGCCTGGGGCACCATTGCTGGTGAATCCCAAGCCATCCTGGCACAAGCTTTCGTGGATGGCCGAATTTATCGCGGCCATTCCCCGGCATGAGGAAAACACCGTCACGACCGTGCGTCTTGCGTTGGAAGCGCGCGCGCATTTGCAGCGAATGGCGGCCGAGGCCGGTATTGATTTTGACTGTGAAGAACGTGGCATTCTGCACTTTTACGCGACCAAATCAGAATTTGAACAGGCCGGTAAAGTTTCGGCGATGCTTGCCAAAGGTGGGCTGGAACGCAGGCCGGTCACGCCGGAGGAAATTCGCACGATCGAGCCAGCGCTTCATGGCAATTTTTATGGCGGGTGGTACACGCCGTCTGATTTCACCGGCGATATTCACAAATTCACCCATGGCCTGGCCAAAGCGTGTGAAGGGCTGGGCGTAGCCATGCACATGTCGACCGAAGTTTTGAACCTGGACGCCGACGCACAAGGCATAACGATCCAGCACCGGTCGACGCAGGCGCAGCTCGATGAGCGCGCGGTGCACGTTGAGCAATCCCGGTTTGACAAAGTGGTGATTTGTAGCGGCGTCATGTCCCGTACGCTCAGCCGGGGCCTGGGGGATCGGGTGAATGTTTATCCCGTGAAAGGCTATTCAATCACTGTCGATCTGCCCGAAGCTGCGGATCAGCAAGCGGCTCCCTGGGTGAGTTTGCTCGACGACAAAGCCAAAATCGTCACCAGTCGGCTGGGTCAATCACGCTTCAGGGTGGCGGGGACGGCGGAGTTCAACGGTTTCAACCGTGATATACGCGCCGAACGGATTGCTCCATTGGTGGAATGGTGCCGGCTGCATTTTCCGGGCATGAGCACACGCCATGCGATCCCCTGGGCCGGTCTGCGGCCGATGATGCCGGACATGATGCCGCGCGTGATGCAAGGCAGAAATCCACGCGTGTTCTACAATACCGGGCATGGCCATTTGGGGTGGACTCTGTCAGCGGCTACAGCCGATGCGGTGGCCGGGCTGGCGACGGGGCTAGCCAGGGTTGCATGAGGCGAAAGCTGGCGGCGATTGCCATTGCGGGTTGGCAAAGGGCCGAATGCCATCAATCGGGTAATGGCAGGTTGCGCAAAGTGCATTGAAGGTTTGCGCCCGACTTTATACTGGCTCCGGCTC
>CAIPWG010000480.1 GCA_903868655.1 uncultured Sphingomonadales bacterium | reverse complement strand
GCGACGCGGCGAGTGTTGCGACCGGGTGGCGCGTTCCTCGTCTATCAATACACCGCGCGCGCGCGCCGTCTGATGACTGGATATTTTCCGCGCGTGGACAAAGGGTTTGAACTGTTCAACGTGCCCCCATGCGTGATCAGTTGGGGCTGGAAGGACTGACCGTCTCGTTGACGCCGCTCACCGGGCCAAGCTGATTGTATGTCGATGCGACAATTGCGGCATAATAAGTGTGTCCCACCGCAAAAATCAGCGCGCCGATCGCTTCGCTCATCATGCGTTGGGTTTCAGCGTCGAGCACACGGACCAGCGCCATGCGCACAAAAATCATCACCAATCCGTAAACAACCACAAACAGAGTCAGCGCCGGGCCGAAATAGAGCAGAATGCCCAGAAGCTTGCCCCGTGTACGCGACAATCCGGCAGCGATTGCGCGCAATGGGTTGCGTATCCGCTGGGCCACCATTTCCGGGCCGATCAACACGATGCGCACCAGTGGATAGATCATCACGATCAGCGATATGACCGTCGCAAATCCGGCTGGCATGAATACGGTCAAGCCAGCAACAACCGCCAGCCACAGCAGCGATAGTGCCATGCCGGTCAACATCTGCGCAGCCAGGTAACTGGGCAGCAGGCGAACGCCGATACCGATCGCGCTCGCCACGGTCGGCCTGTCGCGATCGAGCAGGATTGCCAGGACAGTCAGATACCCGACCAACATCGGCAGCGACAGCACGAGCATGATTGGCGCGGCACTGGTGTAAAACCGGGTAATCGCCTCGGTCAGTTGCTGCTGGTTCATCCCGCCATTCAGCAGGGGCACGGGCAGCACCAGATTGCCCAGCAACCCCGGCATCAGGAAAAACACGCCGGCAATCGCCACCAGCACATCGCGGTTGGCCGATACCATCCGCCGTGCGCTGTGCCATGCTGCGTTGCTGTCCAGAGTCACCACGTATCAACACCTCGTTGTTCGCCTACGTCTCTAGGCGGCGTGGACACATTCCGCAACGCCACGGTTGTCGTCCAAAAGGCCCCGGCAAGGCGCGATGCCGCAGAAGGAGTGGGCTTCTCTCAAGGCTGAGCAAGGCCGCTCGGACCTTTTAGAGGGTACCCCCTTCCGAGGTTGGACCCAAAGCCACCATTACGGTGCCGGCATGACCCGTGGGAACCAATTTTCGTTGCACAGACTGCGCAGCGCCGCCAAGGCATGGTAACCATGACCGCGAGCTTGCCCGTTCGAGATATCGAAATCCGCCAGGAAGACGCGCGTGTGCCTTATCGCAACGCGCTTGCTGCCATGACTGCACGCAACGCCGCCATCGCCGAAGGGCAGGCTGGCGAAATGATCTGGCTGCTCGAACATCCCCCGGTTTACACCGCCGGCACCAGTGCGGTGCGCGAAGAATTGCTCGATCCGCGGTTCGATGTGGTCGATGCCGGGCGCGGCGGTCGTTATACCTATCATGGACCGGGCCAACGCCTTGGCTATCTGATGCTTGATCTGCGTAGCCGGACCCGCGACGTGCGCGGGTTTGTCCATGCGGTTGAAGGCTGGGTTATCGCGACCCTGGGCGATTTTGGTGTCGAATCCTGGCGTGCGCCAGGCCGCATCGGCATCTGGACTCGTGGTCCCGACGGGGCCGAGGCCAAGATCGGAGCAATTGGCATCCGCATTCGGCGCTGGGTTACGATGCACGGGTTTGCCGTCAACCTTGCGCCCGACCTGTCACATTTCAGCGGGATTGTGCCCTGCGGCATTGCCGACCATGGCGTCACCAGTCTGGCCGATCTGGGGCTGGAGGTTGACGCGCAGACGTGGGATAAGGCGTTGCTTGCGCGCCTTGATGCGTTTCTGACCCAGCTTGATGTCGCTTGCCCTTGATGTCGGAGCCCGTGTTGATGGTCTTGCCTGCTCGTCCGTTTCAGATGCTTGCCTGCGTGTTGTTGGCGCTTGCGCTGGCCGCTTGCAGCAAAGCAACCGATCAGACCGCGGCCAAGGCGGCGGGTGCACCAGTTTTGCCAGGCACGATCAGTGATGCGATGCTCAATCTTGATCAATCGCGGTCACAACCGCTGCTTCAGCCCGCGCCGACCGCCAAGGATGTCACATCCGTCACAGCCACCGATGAGCCTAGCGACGCGGCTGTCGATGCCCCGTCAAAGCCCGACGCGATCGCGCCAGCCAACTGACAGGCGATCGCGCGGTGCGCGACTTATCCCGCCAGCCCCAGCAAGGCGCGTGCTGCGCGCAAATGCGGCTGGTCGATCATTTTCCCATCGATCTGCAACGCGCCAACTCCCGGATTGGCTTCAAAGGCGGCGACAATGGCGCGCGCTTCGGCCAAAGTGGCCTCGTCCGGGGTAAACGCGCGGTTGATCACCGCTACTTGCCCCGGGTGAATGGCCAGCATCCCGGCAAAGCCATCGGCCGCGGCCTCTGCCGCGACCAGTGCCAATCCGGCCTCATCGCGAAAATCAGCGTGCAGAGTATCGATCGCCCAACACCCCATGGCGTGGGCCGCCAGCAAAGTCTGCGCGCGTACCATTCGGAATGCGTCGGTCCAGCGGCCGCGTGAATCGCGTTTGCGCGTGACGCCAAGCGCTGCGCCGAGGTCTTCCGCACCCCAGGTCAATCCGGCCACCCGCGGCAGATCGGCATCGACGTAGGCTGGAATGGTTATTGCCGCGCGCGCAGTTTCGCTGATCAACGGCAAGATTCGGGTCTGTCCGACCGCCATTGCGTGCCCATGTTCAAGCCGGGTGAGCTCTGCACCGATTTGCGCAATCTGGGCCGGCCCTTCGGCCTTGGGCACCATGATGCCGGTCGGCGCGCCGGGCATGATTGCAGCCAGGTCTTGTTGCCATAGCCCGGTGTCGACAGCGTTGATTCGCACCCACACTTGCAAATGGGCGGGTAATCCTGACCGATCGTGAAGCCACGCGCCGGTGATCTCGCGGCCCATGTCCTTGCGATCTGCCGATACCGCGTCTTCCAGATCGATGATCAAGGCATGGGCACCGGTTTGGGGCGCCTTGGCCAGCTTGCGCTCGCTGTCACCGGGGATGAACAGCCAGGATCGGGGTATCAGGGTCATGCAGGGCTCCAGCACACCGGCGGTGTGCCGCCGTCCGAGGGTTCGGACGGCGGACATTCCGGTCAGGCCGGGGTAGCTGCCTCGGCCAGGGTTGGATAGTCGATGTAACCTGCTTCGCCGGGGAAATACCAGGTCTGCGGCACGCCGACATTGGGTGCGAACGATGCGCCCACGCGAATGCGTTCGACCAGATCAGGGTTTGAGATGAACGGCCGGCCAAAGCTGATGGCATCGGCACGACCCGAAGCGACATCGGCCGCAGCTTCATCGGCAGTGTAGTCGCTGTTGAGCACCAGCGGACCTTTGTAGATCGAACGGATCAACGCGCTTTGCTGCGGTACGTCGGTCTGGCCAAAAGTGCCGTTCGGGCCGGGCTGGCGCAATTCGAGGAAGCCGATGTCCAGCGCCTGCAATACGCGGGCGGCTTCGCCAAAGATTGCCGCCGGATCGCTGTCGTTGGTACCTTGCGAATCGCCATTGGGCGACAACCGCACTGAAACGCGACCGGCACCCCAGATCGAAACCAGCCGTTCGGTTACTTCGCCCAACAAACGGGCGCGGTTTTCAACCGATCCGCCATAGCTGTCATCGCGCAAGTTGGTGCCGTTGCGCAGGAACTGGTCGATCAGATAACCGTTGGCGGCATGCAACTGCACTCCGTCAAAGCCGGCCTTCTTGGCATTTTCTGCAGCCAATGCGTAATCTTCGATCAGGCGCGGGATTTCGTCCAGTCGCAAGGCGCGCGCGGTTTCATAATCCTTGGTGCCTTCTGGCGTGTGCGCATGACCTGGTGCACGCGTGGCCGAAGCCGAAACCGGCGGTTCGCCCCCCAGAAAATAGGGATGCACGATCCGGCCCATATGCCACAATTGCGCGACAATCCGTCCACCGGCTTCGTGTACGGCCGCGATCACCGGCTTCCACGCTTCTGTCTGGGCATCGGTCCACAGGCCCGGCGCGTTGGGCCAGCCAGCGCCTTCCCGGCTGATACCGGTGGCTTCACTGATGATCAGGCCCGCGCTGGCGCGTTGGCGATAATAGGTTGTCATGATGTCGGTCGGCACGCCGTCGGCGCCAGCCCTGCCGCGTGTCAGCGGGGCCATGATGATGCGATTGGGTGCCTCGATGGCGCCGAGATGGATGGGTTCGAACAACGAAGAAACCATGGAGAAGCCTTTTACTGGAAGGGAAGGGGTCAATAACCGTTGCTATTTGAAACCTAAACTAGGCAATCGCTGTCCGGATGACAACTGCCTGACCCGCCAGAAATAGCATCAATCCGCAAACATCAGCTTTGTATGAGCAGGCCGGTCAAAACGCGAAGGCTTCGTCCGGTATCAGCGCTGACCAAGATCGCCCATGCCTACGGTGCCCGATGCCAAGTCTAGCATGGCATCAAGGCTTTTTTTGGCAGCTAGCCGCAAGTCTTCCTCGATATGCACTTGCGGCGTCAGATCGCGCAACGCGATATATAACTTTTCCAACGTGTTGAGTGCCATGTACGGGCAGATATTGCAGTTGCAGTTGCCGTCTGCGCCTGGCGCGCCGATGAAGGTTTTGCCCGGCATGGCCAGCTGCATCTGGTGAATGATGTGCGGTTCGGTCGCGACAATCACCGTCTGCGCGGGGGTGGTCTTGGCATAGTCGAGAATGCCGCTCGTCGAACCGACATAATCGGCATGGTCGATGATATGCGGCGGGCATTCGGGATGCGCTGCAACCGGTGCGTCGGGATGCTGCGCTTTCAATTTCAACAGTTCGGTTTCGCTGAAAGCCTCGTGCACAATGCACACTCCGGGCCACAACAGCATGTCGCGTCCAAACTTGCGGTTTAGATAGCCGCCGAGATGCCGGTCGGGGCCAAAGATGATTTTCTGATCGGGCGCGATTTTCGCCAGAATAGTCTCGGCGCTCGAACTGGTGACGATGACGTCGGACAGCGCCTTCACTTCAGTGGAACAGTTGATGTAAGTCAGCGCGATATGGTCGGGGTGCGCCTCTCGAAAAGCCTTGAACTTGTCGGGCGGGCATGAATCTTCAAGGCTGCATCCAGCATCCATGTCGGGCAGGATCACCGTCTTGTCGGGCGCCAGAATCTTGGCGGTTTCGGCCATGAACCGCACACCGCAAAACGCGATCACATCGGCATCGGTTGCCGCCGCCTTGCGCGACAGTTCGAGTGAATCGCCGATATAATCAGCCAGATCCTGAATTTCCGGGCGCTGATAATAATGCGCCAAGATCACGGCGTTGCGCTCTTTGCGCAACCGATCGATTTCTGCGCGAAGATCAAGGCCGGCAAGCGAGGCAGTCTGGGCCGTCATGGCTGAAGTTCCTGTCGGAAGGGGTAGAGCTGAGGCGATTTAGGGCTGCGACGCGTCGGGGGCAACCCAATGTTCCCCTTGGGCCATGACCCGGCCCTGGCGTTGCAGATCGACCAGATGCGCCAGCACCGACCTCCCGGCTGCACCGTGCAAACGCGGATCGAGCCCTTTGTACATTGCGGCGACCAGATCGGGGATCGTGTAGAGGCTTTTTTCGAGCAGCGTGACGATCTGGCGCTCGCGTTGGCGGCGATGCCCGATCATGCCGCGCACAAATTGGCGCGGATTATCGATTTGCGGGCCATGCGCAGGGTAGTAAACCCGGTCGCTACGTTCTTGCAGCAGCGCGAGACTGGCCAGATAGGCCGCCATGTCGCCATCGGGCGGGGATACCACGCTGGTTGACCAGCCCATGACGTGATCGCCGGTGAACAGCGCTTCGCTTTCGATCAGTGCATAACACAAATGGTTGCTGGTGTGGCCGGGCGTTGCCACGGCTTCGATCGTCCAGCCCTGGCCGCCAATGCGTTCCCCATGGGTCAGCACGCGGTCGGGGCGATAATCAGGATCGAACGCAGCATCGGCGCGCGGGCCGTCGTCGTCGAGCATGAGCGGCGCGCAGCCGATGATCGGCGCGCCGGTTGCCGACTGCAAGGCGCGCGAGGCCGGGCTGTGGTCGCGATGTGTATGGGTGCATATGATCGCGCTCAGCCGCGCCTTGCCAATGGCCGCGACAATCGCCTCGACATGACCATGGCCGCGTGTGTCGGCATGGCCGGGCATGCCACTGCCCGCCGGGCCGGGATCTATGACCGCGACATCATCGCCGGTGCCAACCAGATACGTTTGCGTACCGGTAAATGTATAAGGTGATGCATTGGGCGCAAGCACGCGTCGTACCAGCGGTTCAAGCTGGACCGACCGCCCGGTAGGCCAGGTGGTGGGGTCTTGCGGGTCTTCGGGGGGAGGCGCCTGGGTCATTGTGTCAAGATGGGGGCGCAAGTTGCGCGACGCAACTCAAGATATGCGCGACCTGACGGGCTTTGCTGCCGGATGCGCGGTGGAGGCCGATTACGCTTGACGCAACATGTGTCCGGCGAGGCGGTCGCGCAGCGTGTCGATTGCGGCTTTTTGTGGCGGACGTTCATCGCGCCAGGCATCCTCCAACCGTTGGATGCGGGCGTAGAGTTGTTCGCTTTCGCCTATCAGGGCGCCCAGATCCGCCGGCAGGCGGCCAACGATTTTCGGATCGCTTTCCGGGAAATGCGTGACCAGACGGCCATGACGTCGCAATTGCGTGGCGCTGATCTCTCCCGCGAACCATGCGCGATGGTTCAACAGCCAGGCCAGGCAGTGCATCACACGGGTGGTTGTGCGCAAAGCTTCGCACATCATTTCAACATCATCGGGGCTGACCTGCTGGTCGATTACGCTACCATCCGCCAGGCGTACACGTACGCCTGCTGCTTGGCGCAATTGGTCAAAGCGTTCGCGCGATGCGTCAGACAGTACGAGCGCCTCGATATACAACGCTTCGACAACGCGTGGATTGATGCTGGCGACGGGGATCATCTCTGGCCCATAGCGGTGCCGGTCGCACCTGCTCAACCTCGCAATTTATGGCTGTATCGGATTGGCACGACAACAAAACTGGCTGCGCACGCGACCCACCGGGGATTACGCGATAATGTCGGGAATCAGATGATCTTCGATCATGCTGATCTGGTCCTTCAGTCGCAATTTGCGTTTTTTCAACCGGGCGATCTGCAACTGGTCGGTCGATCCTGCTGTCGTCAGGGCATCGATCGCTGCATCGAGGTCGCGGTGTTCCAATCGCAGTGCGGACAGCCGCTTGCGCATTTCGTCTTCGGTCACCCCAGAACCTCTCGTCGATGCCCACACAACAGGTGCGCACATGGCCGGCCCCGGAATTCGCCTGAATATTCATGCACCGCCCCGGGCCGACCGGCGAAGCATCGCTGAACAGGTTTGCATACTTGCCCAAACCTTGCAGCCCGGCCTGAAAAGAATGCGTACCAACGCGTCATTGCTTGCAAGATACGGCGAATGTGGGAGCATGACAACGCGCCTGCTGTCCGGATTTTCAACTGGATCGAGTCGGAGCGGCAGGAGCGGCCGGCACCCTCCGGAAATTCGGGTTGGGGCCGGTCTTGTTTCCATGAAGGAGGCATTGGATGGAATCCACGCACTTCAACGCATTGCAGAACAAGCATGCCGGACTTGAGCGCCGCATAGCCGAAGAAAGGGCCCGACCGTCGCCCGACGAAGTCCTGCTCATGGAATTGAAACGTCGCAAATTGAAAATCAAGGAAGCGTTGTCGCTGTTGCATTGATTGCGGCTGTTGTGGGTCGGCCCTGCCGATGCGGCAGGGCGAACTCCCCCCAGCGCCTTTTTTTGTGTCGCATCGTCTTGCTTGGAAAACCGGTTTTGCACTTTACGGAATGATGCTCTAGGCCGTAGCCATGGCACTCAAAAACGCCACTGCCGCTGCGCGGGCCATTTTGACCTCGCTGCACGAAATCATGGCATCGCGCAGTGGCGCGCAGGCCAAGCTTAATCACGTTGTCGAAGTAATCGGCGAAAAGCTGAACAGCGAAGTCTGTTCGATATACCTGCTTCGCGAAGGCATGCTGGAACTGTTTGCGACTCGCGGGCTGAACCAGCAAGCCGTTCACGTAACCCGCATGGCGGTGGGTGAAGGTCTGGTGGGCACGATCGCCACCAATATCGAAACGCTCAATCTGGCCGAAGCAGCGGCGCATCCCGATTTCGCATTCCGTCCTGAAACCGGCGAAGAACGCTTTCACTCATTTGCCGGGGTGCCAATCGTCAGGCGGGCCCGCGCCGTCGGTGTGGTAGCGGTGCAACATGTCGAACCAAGGCGTTATGAAGAAGTCGAGATCGAGGCGCTGCAAACCGTGGCGATGGTGCTGTCCGAACTGATCGCCAATGCCGAATTGATCGACGAGGACGATTTTCTGGGTTCAGGCGCGCTCAGTACAGAACCCGAACGGTTGCAGGGCATGGCGCTGGTCAAGGGCATTGCCTCGGGCACGGCAGTGTTCCACCAGCCGCGGGTCACGATCGAACAGATTGTGGCCGATGATATCGAAGCTGAACGGCAACGCGTTTATCTGGCGTTCGACAAGATGCGCGAACAGATCGACCGCATGGCCAGCCAGGCCGAATTCGGTGTGGGTGGAGAACATGATGAAGTGCTCCAGACCTACAAGATGTTTGCCTACGACGAAGGTTGGGGCAGGCGAATCAATGAAGCGATCGATTCGGGTCTGACGGCCGAGGCTGCGATCGAGCGGGTGCAGCAACGCACCCGCATGCGGATGCGGCAAATCGATGATCCGTTGCTGGCCGATCGCATGCATGATTTGGAAGACTTGTCGAACCGTCTGCTGCGAATCGTGTCGGGTCAGTTGGGCACGGCGGCCAGTGCCGGGCTGAAGGGCGACGCCATTCTGGTGGCGCGCAATCTCGGGCCCGCCGAATTGCTTGAATACGACCGTCGCCGCCTGAAGGGGGTGATCCTGGAAGAAGGCTCGTTGACCGCGCATGTGGTGATCGTTGCGCGCGCGATGGGTATTCCGGTTATTGGCCGATTGCGGGGTCTGCGCGGCAAATTGCGCGATGGTGATCAGTTGTTGATCGATGGTGATCATGGCGTAGTCGATGTGCGCCCGACGCCCAGCATGGCTGAAGCGTTCGAGGCGCGCTTTGCCCGCAATCGCCAGCGTCAGGCGCATTACGCCGCGATGCGCGATGTTGAACCGGTGTCGCGCGATGGCAAACGCGTGACGGTGATGATCAACGCAGGGTTGCGCGATGATATGCCGCTGCTCAATCTGACCGGCGCAGACGGGATCGGGTTGTTCCGCACCGAATTCCAGTTTCTGGTCTCGGCCACCTTGCCTGCACGCGAACGCCAGACCCGGCTTTATCGCGATGTGCTCGATGTCGCCGGCGATCGCCCGGTGGTGTTTCGCACTGTCGACATTGGCGGCGACAAAGTGCTGCCATATTTACGTCAGGACAATG
>CAIPWG010000479.1 GCA_903868655.1 uncultured Sphingomonadales bacterium | reverse complement strand
GCGGGCGATCTGTCGACACTGACATACCGGCGCCTCGCGATGACCGGCCATTTCGTGCCCCAGGCTGCGACGCTGGTCACCGGCACCTCGATCCTGGGCACGGGATATTGGGAACTGGTGCCACTGGTTGGTGCTGATGGCCGCAGCATCATGATCAATCGCGGCTTTCTGCCGCAGGGTACCAAAATTGGCCCCGCCCGCGCCGCAATCCCGGACACGCCGGTGCGGATCGAGGGACTGCTGCGCCCAACCGAACCCCATGGCACTGCGCTGCGTGCCAATCGCCCTGCGCAAGACATCTGGTATGCGCGCGATATTGCCGCGATTGCAGCGCGGCGCGGGGTCTCGGTCGATCCGCGCCTGTTCATCGACAGCTGGGCAGAAACCCCCTCCCCCAAATTGGGGGCCCCGGTGCCCGGCCTGACCGTCATTGCCTTTGCCAACAACCATCTCGGCTATGCGTTGACATGGTTCACCATGGGCATGATGGCGTTGGCTGGCGCAATCATGGTATTGCGTCGGAAATGAACGTCGCTCAACGCGCACCGATGATCTATCCCGCCGCCAGCGCACGCAACATGGCGCTGCTTGTCCAACTGCGCTGGATCGCGGTAGTCGGCCAACTCGTCACGATCTGGTTTGCCAGCCATGAGCTCGGCATTGCTTTGCCCCTGCCGCAACTGGTGGCAATCCCCACGCTGCTGGCCTTGGTCAACGTGGCGACCCACGTGATGGGGCCCGAACGTGAAGGCTTCAGCTATGTCGAACTGATCGGCGCGCTCATGCTCGATGTCGGCGCACTGACCTGGCAGTTGTACCTGACCGGGGGCACGACCAACCCGTTCACTTTTCTGTTCCTGCTCCAGATCGTTATCGGTGCGATCCTGCTGCCCCCGAACTGGAGTTGGGTAATCGCGGCGATTTCGGTGCTCTGCGTTGCACTTCTGGCGTGGGTGCAGGTTCCACTGGCGTTACCGCCCGCGTTGCAATCCGATCCGCTGCGGCTCTATCTGGCGGGCAGCTACTTGTGCTTTTTCCTGATCGCGGTGCTGCTGGTATTTTTCGTGATCAGCATCGATCGCAATCGCCGCCAGAGCGATGCGGCCTTGGCGCAATTGCGCCAGCGCGCGGCCGAAGAAGACCACATTGTGCGGATGGGCCTGCTCGCCTCGGGCGCAGCGCATGAACTCGGCACGCCAATGGCAACGATGTCAGTGCTGGTGCGCGATTGGTTCGCGCATCCCGCGTTTGTTACCGCGCCTGATCTGGTCGAAGAACTGCACGAAATGGAAACCGAACTGGCGCGATGCAAAGCGATCGTCAGCGGCATCCTGATGTCGGCGGGCGAAGCCCGCGGCGAAAACCCAGTGGTGACCACGGCCAATACATTCGTGCGTGATTTCGCAAGCGAATGGAACGAACGCAGCAACGGCGCGGTTACGCTGATAAATAACATCGCGCAGGACGTGCCGATCGTGTCTGATCCCGCGCTGCGGCAGGTGATCGGCAATGTCATCGACAACGCGCTGGAGGTTTCACCCCATCATGTCGCCGTGATTGCCGACATTGAAAATGACATGCTGGTGCTCACGTTCCGTGATCGCGGCCCAGGTTTTTCCAATGACATGCTCGCGCGTATCGGGCGGCCTTATGCTTCGACCAAGGGACGCCCGGGTGGAGGTCTCGGGCTGTTCCTGGTGTTCAACGTCGTGCGCAAGCTGGGGGGCGAAGTCGCGGTGCGCAATAACGCAGATGGCGGCGCCCACGTGCGGCTGACCATTCCGGTCAAGGCTATGGCTGCATGATCGACGCAAGCCCGTCGCTGCTGATCGTCGAAGACGACCCCGCTTTTGCGCGTACTTTGCGACGCAGCTTTGAACGGCGCGGCTATCTGGTGTGCCACGTATCAAGCCCCGAGGAATTCGCACAACTGGTCACACAGCAGGGCTTTGACTATGCCGTGGTGGATCTGAAACTGGGCAGCGCGTCGGGGCTGACGTGTGTGCAAATCTTGCATGAGATCGATCCCGAGATGCGGATTGTCGTGCTGACCGGCTTTGCCAGTATTGCCACTGCGGTTGAGGCCATCAAACTCGGTGCCAGCCACTACCTGGCAAAGCCGGCCAATACTGACGATATCGAAGACGCGTTTGGCCGCGATCAGGGCGACCCGACTGTCCCGCTCGAAGGCCGCAAAAGCTCGATCAAGACCGTCGAATGGGAATATATCCACGCCACGCTGGTCGAATGCGATTTCAACATTTCCGAAACCGCCCGCCGACTGGGCATGCACCGCCGCACTTTGGCACGCAAACTGGAAAAGCGGCAGTTGCGCTGATTGCCCACACACGGCAACAAGACGCATATGCATGACAATGACCAAACGCCGTCCGCGCTGGAACACCAGCGGTTCTATCAGGCTGAACAAGAAGCGGGCTTCGCTGAAAACCATCCCCGCGTTTCGCCTCAACAGCAGGATCCATCGTATCGCCTGGCATTTCGCGACACCGATTTCCTGTTGCGCCAGGAATTGCGCCCGGTGCGGTTTCAGCTTGAGCTGCTCAAACCCGAAATGCTGCTCGATGAAGCCGGCATAGCGTCGACGCTGGTGGTCTATGGTTCGGCGCGTATCCCGGCCCCCGATCACGCGCAGGATCTGCTCGACAAGGCAGTCACCCCGCAAGAGCGCGCGATCGCCGAGCGCCTGGCTGCCAAAGCGCGGTATTATGACGAAGCGCGACGACTGGCCAGGCTGGCGGCGAACGCCAACGTGATCGAAAAAGGCAAACGCCATTTCGTCGTCTGTTCGGGTGGTGGCCCCTCGATCATGGAAGCCGCCAACCGCGGCGCGCGCGATGCCGGGGGTGAAACCATCGGGCTGAACATCACATTGCGCCACGAACAGGAGCCCAATCCCTTCGTCACACCACATTTGTCGTTTCAATTTCACTATTTCGCGCTGCGCAAGATGCATTTCCTGCTGCGCGCGCGTGCGGTTGCGGTGTTCCCCGGCGGGTTTGGCACGTTCGACGAATTTTTCGAACTGTTGACACTGATCCAGACCGGCAAAATGAAACCGATCCCGGTGCTGCTGTTCGGTGGCGATTACTGGGACCGGGTGATTAATTTCAACGCTATCGCCGAAGAAGGCCTGATCGGTTTCAACGATCTCGACTTGTTCCGCCGGGTCGAAACCGCCGACGAGGCATGGCAGACCATCGTCGATTTTTACGCGCTGGAAACCGGCGACTGAGAGCCTGAAGCCCTGCCCGCCAAGAAGGGCGCATTATCCTGCGTGATGGCGCTTGGTCGATGCCGGATGCTTGGCCAACAGCGCTTTCGCACGTGTCGGTCGGTCCATCAGTTCACCGTCGCAATTGGGGCAACGATCATCAAGCGTTTCGGCGCAATCCGCACAAAACGTACATTCGAACGAGCAGATGAACGCTCCTGGCGCTTCGGCAGCAAGATCGGTGCCGCACTTTTCGCAATCGGGTCGCATTTCGAGCACGCGCGTGTCTCCTTCGCTCAGGATGCCTTGCGCACGGCGGCGCAGATCCGTTCCACCACGGCGGCAACCTGGCGGGCATCGTCGCCTTCGGCCATCACGCGGATCACCGGCTCGGTGCCCGACGGCCGGATTACCAAGCGGCCCTTGCCGGCAAGCTCGACCTCGGCCTCGGCAATCACCGCTTTCACATCCGGATTGTCGAGCGGCGCGCCACCGGCAAAGCGCACATTGCGCAACAATTGTGGCACGGGATCGAACAAATGCAACGTTTCGCTGGCGGGTTTGCCACTGGCGACCAGCGCCGCCAGCACTTGCAGTGCGGCAATCGTGCCGTCGCCCGTGGTGCTGTGGTCGGTCAGGATCATATGTCCCGACTGTTCACCACCGACATTGTAGCCGCCATCGCGCATGCGTTCGAGCACGTGGCGGTCACCCACCGCCGTCCGCACAAGATCGAGCCCGCGCGAATTCAAAAAGCGTTCGAGGCCAAGATTTGACATCACCGTCGCGACCACCCCGCCCCCGCGCAACTGGCCTGCTTCGGCCAGCCGGCTGCCGATCAGCGCCATGATCTGGTCGCCATCGACCGTCTGGCCCTTTTCATCGACGACGATCAACCGATCTGCGTCACCATCGAGTGCAATGCCGATATCGGCCCGGACTTCGCGTACTTTATCCTTGATCGCGTCGAGATGAGTCGAACCGACCCCCAGATTGATGTTTTTGCCATTGGGTTCGACGCCGATGGCAATCACTTCGGCACCCAGTTCCCATAACGCCGAAGGCGCCACCGTATAGGCCGCACCATTGGCGCAATCGAGTACGATACGCAGGCCATCGAGCCGAACATTGTGCGGCAGGCTGCCCTTGATTGCGTGGATATAGCGGCCGCGCGCGTCTTCAATGCGGCGGGCACGGCCAACTTCTTCGGCGGCAGCCAGCGGCAACTCTTCTTCGAGCAGCGCCTCGATCGCAAGCTCGGCCTCATCCGACAGCTTGAACCCGTCGGGACCGAACAATTTGATACCGTTGTCTTCAAACGGATTATGGCTGGCCGAAATCATCACGCCGACATCGGCGCGCATTTCGCGCGTCAGCAGCGCCACCGCAGGCGTCGGCATCGGCCCTAGCAGTACCACATCCATGCCTACGCTGGTAAACCCGGCGGTCATCGCGTTTTCAAGCATATAGCCCGACAACCGTGTGTCCTTGCCGATCACTACGCGGTGGCGATGATCACCGCGTTGGAAATATGTTCCCGCGGCCTGCCCGACTTTCATCGCGGTGACTGCGGTCATGACACCGGCATTGGTACGCCCGCGAATCCCGTCAGTGCCGAAGAACTTGCGTCCCATGCTCAAACCCTTTGAAATCCTGTTGTCGCCCAGTGCACCAGCCGATTGCCTGCGGCCCTTACACGATTAGATATAAAGTTCACTAACGCGATCACCAACCCCCGCCTCGCCTCTCCACCCGACAGCGCCATCGTCAGGATAGGGTGGGGAGGTTGCTGGGCGACGGTTTGTGTCGCGCTTTGCCCGACATCCTGTAAACGAAGAGCCGCATGAACCAACCACATGAACATGGCAACGCGCCAACGAGCGAATCCGCAACAGGGGGCGGATTGGTTCTGCCGCCAATCGCGCAAATCCCCGCCGGCTGGACTTTTGCCGCGCTGATCATCGGGCTCGGCGGCGGGTTGGCTCTGGCCTTCGCGGCGCCCGCCACAATGCCACGGGTCCTCGCGGTCGCCGGGCCGATTGGCGAATTGTGGCTTCGCGCGCTACAGGCCACCATCGTGCCATTGGTCGCGGCGCTCATCTTCACCGGCGTTTACCAGACCGTGCGCACCGCCAGCGCCAGCGATATGGCACGGCGCAGCCTTGGCCTGTTTGTCGCTGTTTTGGGTTTTGCGGCGCTGGTGGCGCTGATTGTCCCAACGCTGCTGCTGGCGTGGGTGCCCGTGCCCGCCAGCGCCGGGCTTGCGCTCCGTGCCAGTCTGGGCGGCAATGTACCCGCCGCGCTGCCGGGTGTAGCGGAATACTTCCGCTCAATCGTACCGGCCAATGTGCTCGATGCCGCAGCGAATGACCGGATGCTTCCGCTGATCCTGTTCATGAGCGTGTTTGCGCTGGCGACCACGCGGTTGGTCCCGGTGCAGCGCGATGCGCTTGCTACACTGTTTGCCGCACTCGCTGGTGCGATGCTGGTGGTGATCGGCTGGGTGCTGGCGCTGGCCCCGATCGGCGTGCTCGCGCTCAGCCTGACTGTGGCCGCCAAAAGCGGGCCCGCAGCGGTGGGCGCGCTGGCGCATTACATCATTGTCGTAACCGCAGCGGGCACCGTCGTATGGCTGGCCGCATATCCGTTTGCCGCACTGATCGCGCGCCAACCGTTGGGGCGCTTTGCACGCGCCATGCTGCCGGTGCAGGTGTTCGCACTGTCGACCCAATCATCGCTCGCCTCGTTGCCCGCGATGCTTGGTGCGTGCGAACGGCTGGGAGTGCGCGGTTCAACGGCGGAATTCGTGATGCCGTTGGCGGTGGCGCTGTTTCGCGCAACCAGCCCGGCGATGAATCTGGGCGTCGTTGTCTATGTTGCGCACTGGTATGGCGTGCCATTGACCGCTGGCGCCTGCGCCTAGGGCTTTATTATGGCCATCCTGGTTTCGCTCAGTTCGGTCAGTCTGCCCGGCACGATCAGCTATATCGCCTCGGTCGGTCCGATTGCGCTGGCGATGGGGGTCCCGGTGGCACCTCTGGGGTTGCTGGTGGCGGTCGAGGTGATCCCCGATCTGATGCGCACGCTTGGCAATGTCACATTCGATGTGGCGGTTGCTGCCGCAGTCGATCGCGGTTCGCCCCTTCGGACGAACCGCGATAAACCGGTTGGTTAGGCTGCCGGATAGGCCCAGACAGTGCCATTGGCCAGATTTTCGGCCGCAAACGCCCAGTTCAGATGCTCGGCGACAATCTGCTTGAGATAGTCGGGGCGGACGTTCTTGTGATCGAGGTAATAGGCGTGTTCCCAAAGGTCGATGACCAGCAGGGGCGTGCCCGAAAGATCGGCGTAGCTGGCGGCATCGTGTGTCTGTTCAACCGACAGCTTGCCATCCTTGGCCACCAGCCACACCCAGCCGCTGGCAAAGTGCGCGGTGCCCTGTGCGACCAGTTCGGCCTTGAGCGCATCGAGCGAACCAAACGAGGCGTCGATGGCGGCCGCCAGATCACCATCAGGGGCCTGCGTTTCAGGGCTCAGGCTGTTCCAGTAGAACCCATGGTTCCAGGTCTGTGCGCTGTTGTTGAACAGGCCCTTGTTGCCCGCCGCCAGAGCCGCATCGATCACTTGTTCCAGGCTGTGCCCGGCCAAATCTGTGCCGTCGATCGCGGTGTTGGTGCGATCGACATACGTGCGATGATGCTTGCCATGGTGGGTCTGCAATGTGGTTGCCGAAATAACCGGCGCCAGCGCGTCGTCGGCATAAGGAAGCGGGGAAAGGATGATGGTCATGGTATGCTCCGTGGGGGTCACGTGGTCCGGCGGCCTCGCCTGACTGCCAATTGGCACAGCCGCGCCGCCCGGCCTTGTCCATATGGGTATTCGATGCCAAATTTTCCACAGGAACCAGAATCTTAAGCGCTGTTTTTAGCCACGTGCCGGGGGCCTTTTGGGCAGTTGACGCATAGCCCAACACCACTTGTCCGTTGCGGAAAGGCGAGATTCCGATTGCAGAGTGCCGCCAAACGACGCAAAAATACGATGAAGCGGGTTTCGGGACAAACCTGCCTGCGAATGTGACGCATAAGACGGGTCGTAAAGGACCCCG
>CAIPWG010000478.1 GCA_903868655.1 uncultured Sphingomonadales bacterium | reverse complement strand
GCGCGGCAGAAACTGGGGCAGGAATGTCAGGTAGAACGCCCCGACTTTGGGGTTGAGCACATTGGTCAGCAAACCGCGGCGAAAGGCGGTGCCGGGCAGCGCGCGCGCCGCGTGCCCCGGTGGTTGTGGCCCGGCCATCAGACCGATCCCGAGTGCAGCAAGATAAGCGGCGCCAGCGATGCGCAGCCAGTCAAATATCAGCGGGCTGGCGATGAGCAACGCACCCAGTCCCGACGCGACCACCAGTCCCCAGACCAGACAACCCAGTGCAATGCCCAATCCCGCCGATGCGGCGGCACGCGCGCTGTCGAGGCTGGCGGTGCGCAAGACCAGCAGCGTATCGGTGCCTGGTGTGATCGTCAGCAGCGCGGCAATCGGTATGAATGCCAGCAGAGTGCTGCCGGCAATCATCCCTCGCGTTGGCCAAACAGCGCGCTGCCGACGCGCACATGGGTCGCACCCAGCATTACTGCCGTTTCGAAATCGTCGCTCATGCCCATCGACAAGCCAGACAAGCCATTGTCGGCAGCCATTTTGCCCAAGAGCGCGAAGAACGGCGCGGCCTCAATCCCGACCGGGGGCACGCACATCAAACCGGCCAGTGGCAGATTTGCCGCGCGCGCTTGCGCCAGCAGCGTGGGCACATCGGCCAGGGCACAGCCACCTTTTTGTGCTTCTTCGCCAATATTGACTTGTACAAACAGCGGCACTTGTCGCCCCACCTTGTCCATGGCGCGGGCCAGCGCAGCGACCAGTGAAGGACGGTCGAGCGAATGGATCGCATCAAACAGCCGCACGGCATCTTCAGCTTTGTTGGATTGCAACTGGCCCACCAGGTGCAGGCGGATATCGCTGTGCGCTTCCACGAGCGCAGGCCATTTGGATTGTGCTTCCTGCACCCGATTTTCGCCAAACACGCGCTGGCCCTGAACGATCAGCGGGGTAATCACTTCTGCCGGCTTCGTCTTGGAAATGGCGATCAGAATGATTTCTTCGGCTTTGCGCGAGGCAAGGGCGGCGGCGCGCGCGATCCGCGCATGGATTGCGGCCAGCGGCGGCAGATCGATATCATCGGGGTGTGGGGTTATAGCCATAGCGCGCTATAGCCGATTGTGCGCATTGCTCCACCCATTCCAAATTCGGGGTGTTCTTAAAGGCCGCATGACTTGCTCAAAATCGGCAGAAAACCACGACTCGTGGAAAATGCTTGGATTCTTGACGATTCCACCCGCTTTGGAGCATTATACAGGGCGTATTGAAAGAAGGTTTCAGGCTATGGCATCGCGGGCATTCACTCCGGCGCGCAATGGCGCCGGGTCCGGTTCGGGGGGGCGCAATGGCCGCTCTGACTGGCGCGCGATCCTGCGTCGCAGTTTTTGGCGCAGTGCCGAACTGATTGGCGGCACGCTGCTGTTTACTGCGCTGGTGTTTCTTGTGCTGGCCTTGGTCAGCTATACCCAGACCGATCCTTCGGGCTCAACCGCATCGGGCAGCCCGGTGGAAAACTGGATGGGCCTGGCTGGCGCGTGGAGTGCAGAACGGCTGCTGGTGCTGTTTGGATTGCCCGGCGGGCTGCTGTTGCCGCTGCTCTTCGTTTTCGCCCGGCGCCTGTGGGATGGCACGGGTGACTTGATCGAAGAAACCGAAGACGATGCCGATGTGCCTGCGCCGGTGGCGGCGTGGCGGCTGGTGATGATCATGTTTGCTGCGGTGGTGCTGCTCGATATTGCGACATCGGCTGGCATTACGCGCATCATCGGCGCGCTGCCGGCAGGGATCGGCGGCCTGGCCGGGTTGCTGGGTGCCGCTGCATTGCGTTGGTGCGCCCATTTTGCAGGCGCAGCGCAAGGTTGGGTCACGCTGGGTCTGGCACTGGTGGTCGGAGGGGGCGGGTTCGTGCTGGCCTGCGCGGTATTCGTGTTCGAAGGCTGGCAGTTCAATCCCCTATCGTTTTTACCACGCCGTGCTGCGAATTTTGACGAAGCCGAGGATGGCGATGGGGACAGCGCCGCGCCTGCACCGCGGGCCCGCGCGCGCGAAGCGGCGGCTGCGGTGTCCGTCGCCGAACCGGTGCCCGCCGAAAGTGCTGCTCCGCGGCGCGCCACCGAGATCACGGATCCGACCCGCTCGCCCGCACCCGCACCGATTGCCCGGGCGAAGCAGGGCGACTTGTTCGACACCTGCGAATTGCCGGGCATCGACTTGCTCGATGAAGCGCCGGTCAACAACGCGCCCAAGATCGACAAATTGGCGTTGGAGCGCAACGCCAGGCTGCTGGAAAACGTGCTCGACGACTTCAACGTGAAGGGCGAGATCATGGCCGTGCGCACCGGGCCGGTGGTCACGATGTACGAGCTGGAGCCTGCGCCGGGGATCAAGGCCAGCCGGGTGATCGGTTTGGCCGACGATATCGCCCGCAACATGAGCGCGGTTTCGGCGCGCGTTTCGGCGATACCCGGCCGTACCGTGATGGGCATCGAATTGCCCAATGTTGTGCGCGAAATGGTTTCGTTTCGTGAACTTGTGGCCTGTGACAAGTTCGTCAACGCCAAAGGCCTGCTGCCGATCATTCTGGGCAAGGATATCACCGGCGAACCGATCGTGGCCGATCTGGCGGCGATGCCGCACTTGCTGGTGGCGGGTACCACCGGCTCGGGTAAATCGGTGGGGTTGAACTGCATCCTGCTGTCACTGCTGTACCGGCTGACGCCGCAGCAATGCCGGCTGATCCTGGTCGATCCCAAAGTGCTCGAGCTGAAAAGCTATGACGATATTCCCCACTTGCTGTCACCAGTGGTGACCGAGCCGGCCAAAGCGGTGCGCGCGCTGAAATGGGCGGTGGAAGAAATGGAGCGCCGCTATCGGCAGATGAGTTCGATCAGCGTGCGCAATATCAGCGGCTTTAACGAAAAAGTGCGCGCAGCCGCGGCCAAAGGAAAGCCGCTGGGGCGGCGCATCCAGGTCGGTTTTGACCCGGATTCAGGTGAGGAAATCTACGAGGAACAGCAGCTTGATTACCAGGTTCTGCCGCAGATCGTGGTGATCGTCGACGAACTGGCCGACCTGATGGTAACCGTGGGCAAGGAAGTCGAAGTTTTGATCCAGCGGTTGTCTCAGAAAAGCCGTGCGGCCGGGATCCACCTGATCATGGCCACGCAGCGCCCCTCGGTCGACGTAATCACCGGGGTGATCAAGGCCAACCTGCCCACCCGGATCAGCTTTGCAGTGACCAGCCGGATCGATTCGCGCACCATTCTGGGCGAACAGGGCGCCGAACAACTGCTCGGCAAGGGCGACATGCTCTACAAGCCCAACACCGACCCGATCAAACGCGTCCATGGCCCGTTCGTGTCCGATGAAGAAGTCGAACGCATCGCCGACCATTGGCGCAAACAGGGATCGCCCGAATATGTGACGTCTGTCACCGAAGAACCGGCCGATGGCGGGTTCGGGTTTGACGATCTGGATGCCACCGCCAGCGACAACCCCGACGAGCGCAAATATCGCCAGGTGTGTCAGTTGGTATTTGAAAGCCAGAAGGCCTCGGCCAGCTGGATCCAGCGTCAAATGGGCGTTGGGTACAACACCGCGTCAAAATGGATCGAGCGGATGGAAGCCGATGGCTTTGTCGGCCCACCCAACCACGTGGGACGCCGTGAAATCTATCGCGACAAGGATGGCAATCCGCTGTGAGCCGGTTTCTCGTACGCGCCCCTTAACCATTCTGGCGCGCTGCCGTTCTGCGAGGATGATCGGCGGGCTGCGCCACCTCCATCCCGAACGTGCGGACCGTCGATCACCTGTTGGGAACTGACCGGGCAACGCAGTAAGGTATGGGCACATGGAAGCGCTGACTCAGTGCTGGTTTACCCGGGTTCATCGCCCGGAGCGCGAACGGCATCGCCAAAGCGATGGTTCGGTTACCAGCACGTGCCGGTATTGCCAGCGCCCTTTGGTCAGTTGGGATCGTGCCAACTGGAACTTGTCCAACGGCTTTGACGTGTCACGACTGGGCGAATTGACCAGTGGCCGAATGCTGACTTTGATTGACATGGTCGATGACCTGATTGTGCGACGATTTCCGATCCGCCATCTTGAAGATGAGACCGCAGTCGAGGCGTTCAAGCGGGAATTGCGCGAACAATATGCGCTCGACGATCCCGGATCGACACTGGTGTTGCGCGATAGTGCGCCATCCCCGCGCAAACGCAAGATCCGCCCGAGCTCGGAGGATCCCCTGTCTCCAGCTGCGTGACCGGCAGAGCGCTTACACCAGGAAGGGTGCGGCAATATCCGCGGTCACGCGCGCCAATCGGCCGGTGGAGCGGTCGATCAGCGCCCAGGTTGTGCGCGCATCGACCAAAATGCGCCCGGTCTGGTCGCTGAATGCGGTGCATCGGTCGAACCGCGCGCCGCTCGGGCCTTCCGGAATACGTGTCTGCGCGGTCACGCTTTCACCCAGTCCAACATTGCCGCGATAGTCGATTTCGTGCCGCGTCACGACCCAGATATAGCGGTCACGGTGTTCAGGCGCGGCGTCGGCTTCCCAATGCGCGACCGCAATCCGTTCCAGCCACCGCACCCATACCGCATTGTTGACATGACCAAGTTCGTCGATGTCGTCGGCGCTTGCGGTGAAAGTCAGGCTATGGCTATTGGCCATTGGTCAGCTTGAGCTGCCACAGGATAAACGCGAATTCTTCCGCTGTTTCCTTCAGGCTTTCAAAGCGGCCCGATTTGCCGCCATGGCCTGCGCCCATATTGGTTTTAAACAGCAATTCGTTGCTGTCGGTTTTGGCGGCGCGCAACTTGGCCACCCATTTGGCCGGTTCCCAATACGTCACGCGTGGATCGTTGAGGCCGGCCGTGACCATCAGCGGCGGATAGTCTTGCGTGCGTACCTGATCATATGGCGAATAGGCCTGGATCAGGTGGAATGCCTTCGAATCCTCTATCGGGTTGCCCCACTCGGGCCATTCGCCCGGCGTGAGCGGCAAGGTTTCATCGAGCATCGTGTTCAACACGTCGACAAACGGGACATGCGCGACGACTGCGCCCCACAGATCGGGATTGGAATTGATCACCGCGCCCATCAGTTCGCCGCCCGCAGAGCCCCCGCTGATCGCGATCTGCCCGGCTGCGGTTATGCCGCGTTCGACCAGACCGCGCGCCACATCGACGAAATCGTTGAATGTGTTGAGCCGCTTGTCGAGCTTGCCATCTTTGTACCAGCGGCGACCCAGATCATCGCCTCCCCGGATATGTGCGATGGCAAATACCATACCGCGATCGACCAGGCTGAGCCGCCCGGTCGAAAAACCGGGGCTGATGGCAATTCCGTAAGCGCCATAGCCATAGAGATAGAGCGGTGCCGGGCCTGCGCCGGCGGTCAGGCGGTCCTTGCGCGCCATGATCGACACTGGCACCAGAGTGCCGTCGCGCGCTTCGATTTCCAGACGTTGCGTTGCATAGAGCGACGCGTCGTATCCCGAAGGGATTTCCTGTATTTTCAACACGTCGAGCGTGCGGTCAGCCACGTGGTAATCATAAATGGTGGCCGGGCTGATCATGGATTCATATGTCAGCCGCAGGCAGTCGGTCGACCATTCGGGATTGTCGCCAAGACCCGCTTCATAGCTGGTTTCAGGAAAGGTGATCGGTTCGATCCTCGCGGGATCATCGTAATAGCGCACTTCGATCTGATCGAGCCCGCGCACGCGGCCTTCGACCACATAGAAATCGCGGAACAAGTCAAATCCGGTCAGATAGAAGGCGTCGCTGCCATCGATCAACGTGGTCCAGGTGTCCGGTGCCGACAGCGGCGCAGTCGCCAGACGGAAATTTTCGTGGGTGTCGTTGGTGTGGATATAAAGCACAGGCTCGGACCCGTCGGCACGATCGTAGACATCGACATCGTATTCGATCCCGGTCTGGCGTTCGCGGACCAGAATTTGGGGCGCGGTCGGGTCTGCTGCGGGCACCAGCCGGGTTTCACCGGTTTCATGATCGCCGGTTGAAATCACCAGCCAACGTTCGCTGGCCGACAACCCGACACCGACGCGAAAGCCATCATCGGCTTCATGAAAAAGCACCTGATCCGTGCTGACGTCGGTGCCCAGCCTATGGAGCAACACCGTATCGGTGCGCCACTGATCATTGACCCTGGCATAGACCAGCGCGCTGTCATCGCTGGTCCAGATCAATGCCGACAGCGTTTCGGGGATTGCGTCGGGCAACATTTCGCTGGTGGCAATCACCTTGATCCGGGCAACAAAGCGTTCCGATCCGTCATCGTCGACCGCAAAGGCCAGCAGTCGGCCATCGTTCGAGACCGAAATCGCGCCCAACTTGAAATAGTCCAGCCCCTCGGCCAGCACGGCTTCATCCAGCACCAGTTGATCGGCAGTGGCATCATCGCCAGCGGCCACCGGGCGGCGCCACCAGGTCTTGTATTCCGCGCCCTCGGCAAATTCGATCCAGTACAAGAAATCGCCGTCTTTTTGCGGCACAGACCGGTCGGCTTCTTTGATGCGCGCGCGCATTTCGGTGAACAGAGTATCAATCAGTGGCGTTTGCGCGGCCATGCGTCCGGCGAACCAGTCATTTTCCGCCGCAAGATAGTTGAGCACTGCCTTGTCCTTCACCTCGGGATAGGCAGGGTCGCGCAGCCACGCATAATCATCGGTTACGGTAACCCCATGATGCGAAAAGCTGTGTGAACGCCGTTCGGCAATCGGGGCATGGGCGGGGGACGGGGTGGTTTTGGCCATACAACGCCTCTATGGTGCCTTCATGGTCCCGGCAAGCCGGGGATATATGCAAGTGGATGATCGCCATGTTGATGAACACGCATGAAACCCGCCTCAAGGCTTTGCGCGACGCGCTGAGGGCGCATGACCTCGATGGGTTTGTCGTGCCGATCTGTGATGAACATATGAGCGAATATGTCGGTGCGTATGCGCGGCGGCTGGAATGGTTGACCGGGTTTGCCGGATCGGCCGGCAGTGCGGTCGTGTTGCGCGACAGGGCCGCGATGTTTGTCGACGGGCGTTATACCTTGCAAGTGCGCGATCAAGTCGATGCGCGGTTCTACGACTATGAACAAGTGCCCGCCAGCACCCCTGCTGCATGGTTGGCGATGCATGCGCCCAATGGTGCGCGGATCGGGTATGATGCGTGGCTGCACACCCGGGCCTGGGCAGATGCCGCAACACGTGCGCTGGCACCGCGCGGGGCCAGCCTGGTAGCCGTGGCACACAATCCGATCGATGCGATCTGGGCCGACCAGCCAGCACCGTCGGCGGCCCCTGCTGTGCCACACGGCATCGACCATGCAGGCGCCGATCACCATGCCAAACGCGCGGCTGTGGCTGAATGGCTGAAGCAGAACGCGTGTGACGCGGTGGTGATTGCTGCGCTCGATTCGGTGGCGTGGTTGTTCAACATCCGTGGGTCCGACGTTGCCTGTACGCCTGTTGCGCTGGCATTTGCGGTGGTTCATGCCGATGGCACGGCCGACCTGTTTCTGGCGCCCGAAAAGGTGACGCCCGAGTTGGTCGCGCATCTGGGTGAGGGCGTGCGGTTGGTAGCGCGTGACGGCTTTGTGCCTGCGCTGACCGCGCTGGCAGGCAAGCGCGTGGGTGTCGATCCCGAGCGCAGCGTTGCGGCCATATTTCAGGCGCTCGATGCCGCTGGGGCCACTATCGCGCCACTCACCGATCCGGTGCTGCTGCCCAAGGCGGTGAAGAACCCGGTCGAAATTGCCGGGCATCGCGCAGCGCAAGCACGCGACGGGGCGGCGGTCGTGCGGTTTCTGCACTGGCTCGAACGCGTGGCACCCGATGGCGGGCAGACCGAACTGTCAGCGTCAGCCCGGTTGGAGGGCGAACGCCGCGCCACCAATGCGCTGATCGACTTGTCGTTCGATACGATCTCGGGCGCCGGCCCCAATGGGGCGATCGTGCATTACAAAGCGGACGAAACCACCAACCGCGCGATCACACCCAACAGCGTCTATCTGGTCGACTCAGGTGGGCAATATCGTGATGGCACCACCGATATCACCCGCACGGTGTGGATCGGTCCGGATGCCCCGAACGCAGAAGTGCGCGACCGGTTTACGCGGGTGCTCAAGGGACACATCGCGCTGGCCCGCGCAACGTTTCCTGTCGGCACTGTCGGTGCGCAACTCGATGTGCTGGCCCGCCAATTTCTGTGGGCTGCCGGGCTCGACTATGCGCATGGCACCGGGCACGGCGTCGGCAGCTTTTTGTCGGTGCATGAAGGGCCGCAGCGCATTGCCAAGGCGCAAGGCGGGCAGGCCGGGACTGCGCAGGCGCTTTTACCGGGCATGATCGTGTCGAACGAGCCCGGCTATTACCGGGCCGGGGCTTACGGCATCCGTATCGAAAATCTGGTGCTGGTCGAACCGCGGACAATTGCGGGAGCAGAAGGCGATTTTCTTGGGTTCGTCCCGCTGACCCATGTGCCGATCGACCGCCGGATGATCGAACTGGCCCTGCTTGATGCGGGGGAGCGCGGCTGGATTGATGCCTACCACGCGGATGTGCGCGCCATTCTGGCGCCTTTGCTCGATGGTGCTGATCGGGCTTGGATGGAAGCAGCAACCGCGCCGTTGTAGCTGATAAGGTTTCTGGACGTGCCTTCGTCAGGCCGCGCCGCTGGGCCGGGACAAGGGAAGGATTGGGCATGATCGGCTATGTTACTTTGGGCACGAGCGATCTGACGCGGGCGGCGGCGTTCTACGACGCGATCGCCGCAGAGCTTGGTACGCAGCGGATGTTTGTGACCGAGACCTTCATTGCCTGGGGCACGCCGGGCGGTGCGCCGGGTATTGGCCTGACCCTGCCGTTTGACGGGCAGCCCCCGAGCGTTGGCAATGGCGTCATGGTTGCGCTGGCTGCTGCCGATACGGCCCAGGTTGATCGCCTGTACGCGCTGGCAATCGCGCATGGCGGCAGCGACGAAGGTGCGCCGGGTTATCGTGGCGATGGCGAATTCTACGCCGGCTATTTCCGCGATCCTGATGGCAACAAGTTGAATGCGTTTGTCATGGTGGCCTGACCGATCGGGGCAGTTTTGGGGGGGCAGCGCGACAATGTGCGACAAAATTACTGCCTTTCCGGCATAGTTGGGCGACAACTGCGGCGTAAACACAAACTCGGAAAGTCGTGAGGCGATCGCGCAAAATTGCCCCCCTGCACAACGGGTTTGGCAACCCCCTCGCCAAACCCGGGTCTGCCTTGCGGCTTTCCTACCAGCAGCTCCGGCTATCCGGGTGTGCTGGCTCCTTACGGAAGGTCGCCATGATGAGGCCAGTAATGTTCGCGGGACTCGCGGTGGGCCTGTTTTCACCATCGTTGCTGACCATGGCGCAAACTGCGCCCGCCGTTGCACCAGTCGTCGCGCCGATGATCGGCATGGCCGAAGTCAAGGCCGAAGCTGACCGGGTCTGGGACAGGCTCGATGCAAACCATGATGGCAGGCTGGATAACGCGGACCGCGACACGCGAATGCTCGAACGCTTTGCGATGTGGGACACCAACCATGATGGTGTGATCAGCAAGGATGAATTTCTAGCGGTTGCGCACGCGCGAAAGGGCCACGCTCGGTGGGAACGTCCACAGGGGTTAGATCGTCCGCCCGCACCTTTGCCCGGACAGCCGATGGACTTGCGTGGCGAAGGTCACGGCAGGCCCGGCGTTGCAATGGTGCTGGTGGGAACCGCAATGCGTCTTGCTCGCAAGGATGGCGTAATTGCCCGCGCCACTTTCGATGGTGCGCTCAAATCGGTGTTTGACGAGATCGATACCAATCACGACGGCATGCTGGGTCGCGCGGAATTGCGCACGGCATCGCACCGCAAGTACGATCACCCGCATCATCGATCCTGGCAACATCGCCCGGGCGACACTGATCAGAAACCGCACGAGCCGGAAATGCCACCTCCCGCTGGCGGGCGTTGAGCGACCAGCATGACGACAACGGCTCTGGAACCTGGACAACAATCGGCTAAGATCGAGTGCATGAGCACAGTAATGCCCACCGAAATCTTGTTGGTCGACGATGAAGTCGGTCTGCGCGAGCCTTTGGCCGAATACCTGGTGCGCCAGGGTTTCAATGTAACACAGGCCGCAAGCGCGGGCGAAGCGCGCGGGCGGATCGCTGCCAGCCATTTCGATCTCGTCCTGCTCGACATCATGATGCCGGGTGAGGACGGTCTGTCGTTGTGCCGCCATCTTGCCGAAACCAAGCGGGTGCCGGTGATTTTTGTCACCGCACGTGGCGAATCAACCGATCGGATTGTCGGGCTGGAAATCGGCGGCGACGATTATGTCGTCAAACCGTTCGATCCGCGCGAGCTGGTCGCGCGTATTCGCAGCGTGTTGCGCCGGGCCAGTCGACCCGAACCCGAACCTGCCGAAGTAGTTATCTACGAATTTGAAGGTTGGCAGCTTGATCCGCTGAAGCGTCGGCTGATCGATACCGAAGGCGCGGTGGTGGCAATATCATCGGCCGAGTTTCGGCTGCTGATGGCGTTTCTCGATCACCCGCGCCAAGTGCTCGATCG
Organism: uncultured Sphingomonadales bacterium; assembly: GCA_903868655.1. Lineage (GTDB taxonomy): Bacteria > Pseudomonadota > Alphaproteobacteria > Sphingomonadales > Sphingomonadaceae > Novosphingobium. Next base: position 123 of record CAIPWG010000478.1, on the reverse strand, counting down.
CGATCGCCTGCTCGACATGGTGCAAGGTCGTGAGGCGCACTTGTTTGACCGCGCGATCGATAACCAGATCAGACCTATGTTGGCTAAAACGTACCCGATCATAATCACCACACCGGGGCGGTC
>CAIPWG010000477.1 GCA_903868655.1 uncultured Sphingomonadales bacterium | reverse complement strand
GTACCCTGATGGTTTCACCACCACAGTCAGCGTCGCCGGGCTTGATCGGGTGTTGTGCGGAATGCACCGGCCCGGACATTTCGACGGGGTGGCGACTGTCGTGCTGAAACTGTTCAACCAGGTGCGGCCCGATGTCGCGCTGTTCGGGGAAAAGGATTGGCAGCAGTTGACGATCATTCGCCGCATGGCGCGCGATCTCGATCTGGCGTTTCCCCGTGCCGAGGCAATCATGGGTGTGTCGACGGTACGCGAAGCCGACGGCCTGGCAATGAGCAGCCGCAACCGCTATCTGTCCACCGAACAACGCGCGCAGGCCGCCGCGCTCAATCGGGCGATGCGGGATTGCATCGATAGCGTTATCGCCAGTGGACTGGTGGCTCCGGCGCTTGATCATTTGCGGCATGCGCTGTTGACAGCAGGGTTCGCGCGGATTGATTATGCTGACATACGCGCGGCCGATACGCTGGACGAATTGACGCATTGGGATGGCGGCGCGGCGCGGCTTCTGGTGGCAGCGCACATCGGGCGTGCCCGACTGATAGACAAAATGGCCATTGCTCCTGCGATGGCTGCTTTGCCCAAGATAGAACACGTTTAAAACAAAACAGGAGAGAGCTGGCCATGGCGACACAGATCAAGCCCAATATCGGTTGCAGCGATGCCGAATGGCAGGCGCGGCAGGAACTCGCAGCATGCTATCGCATCTTCGACCTGCTTGGCTGGTCTGAATCGGTCTATAACCATATCTCGGTCAAAGTGCCCGACGAAGAGGGTGCGTTCCTGATCAACCCCTATGGCTTGCTCTACAGCGAAGTCACCGCCAGCAATCTGGTGAAGATCGATCTTGACGGGAACAAGATCGGGCACAGCGACTATCCGGTGAACCGGGCCGGGTTCACCCAGCACGCCTTGTTCCACCGGCATCTGCACTGGGCCAGCGCAATCTGCCATGTGCACACGACGGCCTCCATGGCGGTGTGCAGCCTTGAACAGGGGCTGATGCCGATCAATTTCTACGCCTGCAATTTCATTGGTCGACTGGCCTATCATGACTTTGAAGGGGTGACAGTGCGCGCCGAAGAAGGGGAGCGGCTGCTGTCCAATCTGGGCGACAAGAACATTCTGATGTTGCGCAACCATGGGCCGGTGGTGCTGGCGCCTACTTTGCCTTCGATGTTTGTGCAGATGTGGGCCCTGCAACGCGCGTGCGAAATCCAGGTCGCGACGTTGTCGATGGGGCAGCCTGCCATCACCATCGCCGACGAAGTTGTCGCAGTGCACCAGCGCGACTTGCGTGAAGTCGCGGTGCCCGGAACCAGCCCGGGAGCGACCGACTTCTCGGCCTGGGTGCGCCGGATCGATCAGATCGACCGCAGTTGGCGCGACTGATCAGGCGGCGATGTGGCGCGTCTGACGGTCAACACCCAGCCGGTTGAATTTCGGCTCGATGCGCAAACCCCCTTGCTGTGGGCGCTGCGCGAAGCCGCCAATTTGACCGGCACCAAATATGGCTGTGGCACCGGTGAATGCGGGGCCTGCATGGTGATCGTGGATGGTCAGGCGATGCCGAGCTGCATGCTGTCGCTGGGCCAGGCCGAAGGGCGCAGTGTGACCACTATCGAAGGGCTGTCACCCGATCGCAACCACCCGGTGCAGCAGGCCTTCGTGGCTGAACAGGCGATCCAGTGCGGATTCTGCACGCCCGGATTGGTCATGGCGGCTGCGGCTCTGCTGGCGCGTAATGTTAACCCGACCGAGGCCGATATCGCCAGTGCGATCACCAACATCTGCCGCTGCGGGGTTTACCCGCGGCTGTTGCGCACGATCGCGCGTGCCGGGCGTATTCTGCGTGGTGAAGAGCCCGGTGTAAAGGTGCCTGCACCTGTCACAGCGACAACGCCGGGTTTGTAAAAACTATCTCGCTGGTTCGCAGACGCGGATGCAATCCTGCGCATGATCGGCCAGTTCGATTTGCACGGTGGCGTGGCCAATGCCGAAATCGTGATCGAGCGCGTGTGCCAGATCATGCAAAAAGGCATCGCCAGGGTGGCCGCTCGGCATGATCAGATGTGCGGTTAGCGCGGTTTCAGTCGTACTCATGGGCCAGATGTGCAGATCGTGAACGGCTGTCACACCGGTTTGGGTGCGCAGAAACCCGCGCACCTTTTCCTCGTTGATGCCCGGCGGCACGCCGAGCAGGCCCATATGCAGCGCATCGCGTGCCAGACCCCAGGTGCTCCAGCCGATCAGACCGACAATCGCGAGGCTGACCAGCGGATCGACCCACCAGGCGTGGGTAAAGCCGATTACCAGCGCGGCAATAACCACGCCCGCAGACACCGCGGCATCGCCGGCCATATGGAGAAATGCGCCGCGCAAATTGATATCGTGGTGCCGCCCGCGCATGAACATCAGTGCGGTGACGGTGTTGATCGCGATGCCGATGGCAGCAACGATCATCACCACTCCGGTATTGATCGGATGGGGATCGAGCAGGCGACGGATCGCTTCGAGCGAGATCGCGCCCAAGGCGACCAGCAGCAGCGCGGCATTGGCCAGCGCGGCTAAAATCGAACTCGATTTCAGCCCGTAGGTAAACCGCGCCGAGGGCGGTCTTGCGGCGAGCACAGTGGCGCTCCACGCAATCAGCAGGCCGAACACATCGGACAAGTTGTGCCCGGCATCAGCAACCAGCGCCATCGATCCGGCGAACAAGCCGTAGGTCGCCTCCAGCACGACAAACCCGGTGTTGAGCGCCACGCCAACCGCAAACACGCGGCCGAAGCTGGCGGGGGCGTGGACGTGGCCGTGGTGGTGCCCATACCCGTGCCCGTGCTGGTCGTTGTGGTGGTGTGAATGCGCCATGGTGGCCGACTTAGCCTGTTGGAAGCTTAACGGGAATCGCTTTGATCGTCGGGGTGGGGGGCGTGCATCGCCACGCTGTCGCGCTGGGCGAACAGCGAACCGCGTTCACTGAACAGCACCAGAACCAAGGCGCCCAAGCCGGACAGCAGAAATGCAAGCGCCAAAGGCAGGGCTGTGCTATTGAACGCCTGTCCGATGACAATGCCCAGACTGGCAGCGATCAGCATGCGCAGGAATGCCTGAACCGAACTGGCAGAACCCGCGATCCCGGCAAACGGTTGCATCGCAATGGAATTGAAATTGGCGCCGATAAACCCGAGCATACAGATATTGAGCGCGATCACCGGCATGAATTGCGCCAGCGTTTCATGCGGCGATCGGGCCTGAAACAGCTGGACCAGGCTGAGCAGCAGAAAGACCATCAGTGCGCCATGCGACACCCGCCGTGCGCCAAACCGGGTAACGATGCGCGAATTGATGAAATTCGAGCCCGACATCATGACTGCGGTCAGACCGAACAACAGCGGAAACATCGCGCCGGCGCCGAAATGTTCGGCCACCAGTTGCTCGGATGAATTGATATAGCCGAGCATGGCCCCGAAAATCAGCGACCCGCCGAGCGTATAGCCGATCGTGCGCCGATCGGTCGCGGCCTTGGTCATATTCGCGAGAATGCGCATCGGGTTGATCTGCTGGCGATTGGCGGGCGCCATCGTCTCGGGCAGCCGAAGCGCGATCCAACTGCCGATCACCAGCGCCAGTGCGGCCAGCATCGCAAAAATCATGCGCCACCCGGCGAACAGCAGCACGGCCTGCCCAGCGGTCGGGGCCACCATCGGCGCGATCATGAACACCATCGATACCGTCGATTGCATGCGCGCCATCGCATCGCCCGAATGGCGATCGCGGATAATGGCAGCGGGCAATACTGTCAGCCCGGCGCTGCACAGCGCAACGAGGACGCGCAGGACGATCAGCGTGTTGAAGCCGGGCGCGAGCGCGCAGCCCAACGACATGGCGACATAACCGGCAAAGCACACCAGCAGCACGCGGCGGCGGCCATAGCGGTCTGACAAAGGCCCGGGCAGCAGCGAACCGATTCCAGCCGCGACCAGAAACACCCCGACGACCAGTTGCCGATGGTTGGGGTTGGATACCCCGAGATCATGCGCAATCAGGCCCAGCGCAGGCAGCATGGCGTCGACGGCGAGGGCCTGCAGCGCCATCGTCGCGGCCATCATTGCCACAAATTCGCGCGCGCCAACCGGCAACGCAGAAGCAGCAGAAATACGTTGGGTGGAATTGGGGGTTATCGCCATGGCGGCGCTATAGGGGGGTGGGTCCATGCTTCCCACCCTTATCTGCGCAGCGTGTTTGGGTTAGACGCAAAGCCATGGAGCATGCCCCAGAGCCTGCCGCGTCGGGATTTCGCAAGATCATCCATGTCGACATGGATGCCTTTTACGCGAGTG
>CAIPWG010000476.1 GCA_903868655.1 uncultured Sphingomonadales bacterium | reverse complement strand
GTCGCTGCGGCAGGCCTGATTCCCGATACCGTCCGGATCAGCTTTTATGCGGGCGCGGCGGCACTGCTGATCGCAGTGCTGGCAACAGTGCTGGGCAACCGGGAGTATTCGCCGGCGGAAATGGCAGAGTTCGCTGTGACAGATGACCATGCAGCGCCTCCGGTGGATCTGGTCGCGCGCGGCTGGCACGCCGGCCTGGGCTGGATGCTGGGGGGATTGGTCGTGATAGCTCTGGTGCCACGGCTGGGTTTGCAGAAAGAAGTTTATCTGCTGGGTGGTCTGCTGGCTGGATACGGGCTGCTGGCACTGCTTGCGTGGGCGCTGGCCCTGCGTGGGCATAGTCAGACGATGCTGGCGATCATTGTCGGGGATTTTGCAGGCATGCCGGCGTTGATGAAACGGCTCGCGGTGGTGCAGTTTTTCAGCTGGTCGGGGCTGTTTGTGATGTGGATCTATTCCACGCCTGTGGTGGCACAAGCGTTTTACGGCACAGCCGATCCATCCAGCGCCGGCTATCAGGCGGCGGGCAATTGGGTGGGGGTGTTGTTCACCTGTTACAACGCGGTGGCGGCGCTGTTTTCATTGACTGTGCTGCCGTGGATCGCCCGCAGCTTGGGTGCTGCCCGGACACATGCGCTGTGTCTGGTCGCGGGCGCGCTGGGGTTGGGCAGTTTCATGCTGCTACATGATCCCGCGCTGTTGGTGTTCAGCGAATTCGGGGTGGGCATGGCCTGGGCCTCTATCCTTGGTATGCCCTACACGATTTTGGCATCGAGCCTGCCGCCGTCGAAGCTCGGGGTTTATATGGGCCTGTTCAACATCTTCATCGTCGTGCCGCAATTGCTGGTGTCGACAGTGATGGGATCGATCCTGAAACTGATGTTCCCGGGGCAACCAATCTGGACTATGGCGTTCGCAGCAGGCAGCATGATCATCGCTGCAGTTTGTGCACTGCGGGTCGGGGCAATCAAGCCCGCTTGATCAATGCGGTGCGAGTGCACGACAACACTTCATCGCCACGCTGGTTGGTCAGCCAGTGGCGAAACGTGATCACGCCGGCTTCGGGGCGCGATTTGCTGGCGCGGCGGTCGATCACTTCGCTGTGGCAGGTCAGAGTGTCACCGATAAAAGTCGGTTTGGGCGTGATCACTTTGTCAAAGCCCAGATTGGCGACCAGTGTGCCAACTGTCGTATCGCCGACCGACAGGCCGATGCACAGCGCAAATGTGAAGGTCGAATTGACGAGTATTTGACCAAATTCGCTGGCACGCGCGGTTTCAGCATCAAGATGCAGCGGCTGCAGATTGTGGGTCATGGCTGAGAACAGCAGATTGTCGGTTTCGGTAACGGTGCGGCTGGGCTGGTGGGTGACCTGGGTGCCCAACGCCCATTCTTCAAAAAAACGCCCGGGCATCAGCATTGGTCCTTTTCAATTCGGATCAGCAGCACATCGGCGCCGACCTGTTGGCCTGCGCCCACTGACAGTTCGGCAACGATGCCATCGAGCGGGCTTTTGATTGACTGTTCCATTTTCATGGCTTCGAGCGTCAACAGCGTTTGGCCTTTGCTGACGCGTTCGCCGGCTGATACCATGATCGCCGTTACCAGTCCGGGCATGGGCGCGTGCAACGCGCCGGCCCCTTCTTCAGCGTCCGCAGCGGCGGGTCGCCATGCTTGCATCAACCAGGTCATGCCGGCTTCGCTGGCCATTGCGCCGCGTGCGTGGGGCGTAATCGATCCACTGCCGGCATTGCTCAAATCCACGGCATGAACCGCATCGCCATCGGCGATCCGCACCACCACCGGCGCGGGTTGCGCATTCAAGCGCCAACCGGCCATTGCAGGC
>CAIPWG010000475.1 GCA_903868655.1 uncultured Sphingomonadales bacterium | reverse complement strand
CTCTGAAGCCGGTCTATCACATGAGTGCTTTTTTGGGTGAGGGCGCCCCATTGTTCGAGATCCGTCATTTTGCAAAGCCGACCAGCACGAGCAGACAGCGATCCTCAACACGAAGGTGGATGCACTCACGCGCGGCATGGAGCGCTTGGAGCGGCACTTCGGAACGAACCCCAAGGAGGAAGGATCAATCACCAGGGTAACCGCTGGCAGCGGACAATTCAGCCCCACCTTTTATGGCCCCGGCGGGCAGGAGTTTGGCGGCCCGTTTCGTATAACGGTCCCCGCGAGCACCACCATTGTCGGATCAGCCATGGCGAAAAGCGGATAACCTCGTCAACGCCCCCGGCTTGCCATGCGCACCTGAATCATGCGCACGACGTGATGGCGCGCTGTCTTTGCGGTGCAACCTGAAAGGGTAATGTGGTCGGGAAAATGCGATCAAGGGGTGGGCAATGTACAGACTGATACAGGCGATCGGGGTGCTGCTGATGATCGCGGGCGGCCCGGCGCTTGCCCAATCAACCACCCAGCCGCCCTTGATCCTGATTTCAATCGACGGATTCCGCGCCGATTATATCGACCGTGGGGTCAGCCCGGCACTGTCCACGCTGGCTGCCCAGGGCGTACGCGCCACCCGCATGACGCCGTCGTTTCCGTCGGTCACGTTTCCCAATCACACCGCACTGATCACAGGCCAATATCCTGACCACAACGGAATTGTGAACAACGCTTTTGAAGACACGGCGATGCCCGGCCGTTTCAGCATGGCCAGCCATGAAGCGCCATGGTGGATGCAAAGCACCCCGATCTGGATCACCGCCGAACGCGCCGGAATTCACACCGGGGTGATGTTCTGGCCGGGTGTGGGTGTCCCGCACCAAGGCACGCTGCCAGGGCTATGGCACGATTTTGATCACACGATCGCACCGAATGACCGCATCGATACCGTGCTCGGCTGGCTGGACTTGCCAGCCACCGAGCGTCCCGGGTTCGTCACTCTCTATTTTGAAGATGTCGATAGCGCAGGCCACAATTTCGGCCCGGATTCAGCCGAAGTCAACGCCGCCATAGCGCGGATCGATGCTGCGATCGCCCGACTGACCGGTGGATTGAAAGCGCGCGGCATGGCCGCCAATCTGATCGTGGTCGCCGATCATGGCATGGCGCCGGTGGGGAACAAAAATGTAATCCTGCTCGACGATCTGATCGACCTGGCCTCAGCCAAAGTGGTGTTCGATGGTACGATCCTGGGCATCAATCCGGCCGCCACCCCCGCGGGTGCGATCGCACGGGAAAAGCTGTTGACCCAACCGCAGCACATGCACTGCTGGGACAAGGCACAAGTGCCTGCCGATTTGCATTATGGCACCAATCCCCGCGTGCCGGCGCTGGTGTGTCAAGTCGACATAGGCTGGCTGGCACTGACGCATGACGAATTCGTGCGGGCCCAAACCAAACATGCCGGCGTTGAACGCGGCGCGCACGGCTATGACATCCACGATCCGGCAATGGGCGCACTGTTCATCGCGCAAGGGCCAGCTTTTCGCACCGGGTTGGTCACGCCAGGGTTCCAGAATGTCGATGTCTACCCTTTGATGGCCAAGGTCATGGGCATTACGCCGCTCGCCAACGATGGCAATCTGGACGATGTCGTCGCCTTGTTGAAACCTCAGACAGAGTAAAACCCTTTCCAGATTGTGACAATCGCTTTCAATTCTGTTGGTCGAATATGCTAGATCGCAAATGGGCAAAGCGTTCAGTGCCTTAGGGTAAACACCGTTCCATAATGAACGGCATTTGCCCCTTCCAACGACTCGCCACCCGTGATTGGGGATCAGGCTGTCGCGTCTCGGCACAACGGCTGCATGCGGTAACCGGCCAGCACGTGGCGCAATTGGCATGAAAAATCTTCGTGATTTTACGTTGCTGGTCGAAGCTTTGACCATGGACGACACCGGCGACACTGCCTTCGATCGGTTTCAACAGGTACCGACCTGCCCTGCACTGGCCGTCGTGGATAGCCAAAATCGTCCGATCGGGATGATTGAACGCAACACGTTCCTGCTCAGCCTGGGGGGTAATTTTGGTCGCGCCGTGTTTGCCCGGCGTTCGGTTTCGCTGCTCATGACCCCGGTAACCGTGGTCGGAGAGGCCGAAGCCGATGCCGCCGATTTTGCCGAAACCGCATTGAGCCAGCATTCGCACGATCTTTTGCGCGGCTTCATCATTGTCGACCAAGGGGCCTATTTCGGCATCGGCAGCATTGTCGACTTGTTGCGCGCCGCCACGCTGGAACGTACCGATAACGCCAAGCAGTTGCGATCAATGGCGCGCGATTTGCGCCGATCCAATCGTGCACTCGAACGGCAGCGCCTGCTGGCCGAAGCGGTGATCGAACATATCCCCTCGTTGATTGCAGTCCGGCACCAATCGAACGGCCATGTCCGCCTGATCAACCGAGCAGGCGCAGCGATGCTGGGTATTTCGCGTGATGGCGTAATCGGCCACAAAGTCGAAGAGCAGGTGTCACGCGGATTTGCCCGGCAAATCCGCCGAACCGATGCGATCATGGCGCATCACGGCAGCACACAACCGCTCGATGTCGGCATCGTGGCCAAAGGCCGCGAACGACGCATCCTGCGGGTCATGAACATTCCGATCTCAATGCCCAATGACGACGACAATCTGGAACTGACGATTGCCGAAGATGTGACCGAAGTGCGCAAAGCATCGTCGCGCATTCAGGAACTGGCGCATTTTGACATGCTGACCGGATTGCCCAACCGCATCCAGCTGCACAATCGCCTGAGCGAAATGCTGGAGGCATCACCGTCTCGCGCACAACGGGAAGTGGCGGTGATCGCCATCGACCTCGATAGGTTCAAAATGGTGAACGATACGTTCGGCCATCACGCCGGTGATGCGGTCTTGCGCGAGATGGCCAAGCGCCTGCGATCGACACTGCGCGAGACCGATCTGCCGGTACGGCTGGGTGGTGACGAATTTGCGGTCGTGATCGAGGCGCCGCAGGCGGAAAGCCTGGCCGAGAAGATTTCCGAACGATTGATCGCGACGATGAAAGATCCGTTTCAACTGGGCGATAAAGTGGTTCATCTCGGCGGCAGCATCGGCATCGCGGTATTCCCGACCGATTGCCAAGATGCGGGCGATTTGATCAAGTTTGCCGATCTGGCGCTTTATCGTGCCAAAGCCGATGGCAAAGGGCGCTGGCGGCGATTTTCACCCGACATGCGCGAAGGGCTGGAACAACGCAACGCGATGGAAGTCGACTTGCGTTGTGCACTCGCCTTGGGCCAGCTCGAAGTCCATATGCAGCCCCAGCTTGATATCGCAAACAACCGCATCACCGGGTTTGAATGCCTGATGCGGTGGAACCACCCGACACGTGGTTATGTGCCGCCTGCGGTGTTTATCCCGATTGCCGAAGATATCGGGCTGATCGACCAACTGGGCGAATGGATTTTGGAAGAAGCGTGTCGGATCGGCAGCACGCTGGACCCATCCATCGCGGTCGCGGTAAACATCTCGGCGTTGCAATTCCGGCTGACCGGCCTGGTCGACAGCGTGAAACTCGCGCTCGGCAAATCCGGCATGGACCCCCGTCGGCTGGAACTGGAAATCACGGAAAGCGTTCTGATCCATGACGAAGAACTGGTTATGGCCAGCATCACCGAGTTGCGCGCCTTGGGCGTACGGATCGCCATCGACGATTTCGGTACCGGCTTTGCCTCGTTTGTCTATCTGCACCGCTATGCCTTTGACACGATCAAGATTGACCGCAGTTTTGTAAATGGACTGCCCGACAATCGGTCGTCGCGCGCGATTATTTCGGCAGTCATCGTGCTCGGCCGCCAGCTTGGCGCGACTATAACGGCCGAAGGGGTGGAAACCGAAATCCAGTTCGCCACGCTCAAGCAGCTTGGTTGCATGCAAGTCCAAGGCTATCTGATCGGTCGACCCACCGCCAATCCGCACAAATATCTGACCGATTTCAATTTGATTGGCAAAGTGGCCTAAATGTTTGGGCCTTGCAGACCCTGAAAACAGACGGCAAAGACTGGAGCCTTGGATAACAACCGCCCACGGGCGGTGCTTGAAAGGCAACAGCACATGGATCGTCGCGCGATGCTCAAGGCCGGAGCGGCAACGCTTGCGTTGGCCGGTTTTGGTGGTGTGAACGCGCACGCGGCGGGCAACGCTTCGGCGGAAGACGCGCGGCTGGCCGTGATGTTCGACGGCATTATGGAACAATCGCTCGATCGTTCGCCCGAAACGGTCACCGCTCTCGGGTTCGATAGCGCCAACCGCATGGGTGCCAAGGCGCTGCTCGATGATCGCTCGCTGGCCGGGTGGGAAGCCGACAAACTGCACAACGCCGCCACGCTCAAATTGCTGCGTTCGGTCCACCGAGACCACCTGACAGGTCTGAACCGGTCGAATTACGATTCGGTGCTGTTTGGCGTGGAATTGCAGGATACGATGGCACGCACGCTGCCTTATGCTGGCGGCCCTTATGTGCTGAGCCAATTGACCGGCGCCTACCAATCGGTGCCTGATTTCCTCGACAGCCAGCACGTAATTGCGACCAATACCGATGCCGAGGATTACCTGTCACGGCTCGATGGCTTTGCCACGGCAATCGATCAGGAAACCGAAATGGCGCGCCATGATGTCGCGCTGGGCGTAATACCGCCCGATTTTGTGCTGACCAAGACACTGATCCAGCTTAAAGCGCTGCGCGATGCGGCGCCGGCCAAGGCCAATCTGGTACAATCGCTGGCGCGCCGCGCGCATGAAAAAGCGTTGCCAGGCGAGTGGGAGGCGCGTGCCAGCGCGATCTATTCTGCGCAAGTGCAACCCGCACTCGATCGGCAAGTGCAACTGATCGAATCCTTGCTGCCCCATGCGGTGCATACCGCCGGCGTTTCGCGCCTGCCCAAGGGTGATGAGCTTTATGCGCTCAGCCTGAAAAGCTATACCACCAGCACAGTACCCGCGTCAGAAATCCACACCATCGGCATGGATCTGATTGCGGAACAGACCGCGCAGATCGATACGCTGCTGAAAAAACAGGGTTTGCATCAGGGCAGCGTCGGCGCGCGGCTGCGCGCGCTCTATGCCGATCCCAAACAGCGCTACCCCAACACCGATGCGGGCAAAGTGCAGCTGATCGCCGATCTGAACCGCATGGTCGAAAAGATCACCACCATGCTTCCACAATGGTTCGGCGCGCTACCCAAGGCAAAGCTCGATATCCGCCGCGTACCGTCCTTTACCGAGGCCGGTGCCCCGGGCGGTTATTACCAATCGGGCGCGCTTGATGGCTCACGCCCGGGCGCCTATTACATCAATCTGCGCGATACCGCCGAAACTCCGCGTTTCGTGTTGCCTACGCTGACTTTTCACGAGGGCATTCCGGGCCACCACCTTCAAGGCAGCCTGGCGCAGGAAACCGATCTTCCATTGATCCGCAAGACGCAGTTCTTTTCGGGCTATGGCGAAGGATGGGCGTTGTATGCCGAACAGCTGGCAGTGGAAATGGGCCTGTACCATGATGATCCGCTGGGTTTGGTCGGGCAATTGCACGATGCCATGTTCCGCGCGGTGCGGCTGGTGGTTGACAGCGGTATGCATGCCCAAGGCTGGAGCCGCGAACGCGCGATCACGTTCTTTGCCGACACGCTGGGCGATCCCGAAACCGCCGCCACCACCGAGGTCGAACGGTATTGCGTGTGGCCCGGCCAGGCGTGCAGCTATATGCTTGGCAAACGCGAATGGCTGCGACTGCGGGCCAAGGCGAAGGCCGAATTGGGCCCCCGTTTCGACATCCGCCAGTTCCACGATGCAGGCCTGCTGGCCGGTGCCATGCCGTTGACCGCACTGGCGGCGCGGATCGACGATTACATAGCTGCCACGCGAGCCGCCTGAAGCGCCTTATTTACGCAAAGTTACGTAGCTGAATAAACCTTCGCCTCCACCATACGGCTTTACCCGGTCGTCAAGCAAAAGATCTAGAAGCGCGTTCATCAAACGGCACCTTGGCTGATCCAGGGTGCCGTAACCCCCCGATGGAGGAACCGATGAACGCTCAGGCGATCGTTGAAGAAGTCAATAATGCGATTGGCGCGCACGGCTTGTGGAAAATGCGCCTGCGCACCGCCATCAACTCCGGCCGCTG
>CAIPWG010000474.1 GCA_903868655.1 uncultured Sphingomonadales bacterium | reverse complement strand
GTCACGATAGATCAGCCCCTGGTTGAACAGATCGACAAACACTTTGATCACCGCGCGGGTGAAATGGGGGTCCATTGTGAACTGTTCGCGGCTCCAATCCATCGAACAACCCAGCCGCCGCAACTGGCGCGTGATTGTGCCGCCGCTTTCGGCTTTCCATTCCCAGACTTTTTCGATGAAGGCGTCGCGCGTGTAATTCGCGCGCTTGTCCTGCTTTGCCTCCAATTGGCGTTCGACAACCATCTGCGTGGCTATGCCTGCGTGATCGGTACCCACCACCCACAGCGCATCTTTGCCGCGCAGCCGCTCGTAGCGGATCACCACATCCTGCAAGGTGTTGTCGAGCGCATGGCCGATATGCAGGCTGCCGGTGACATTGGGCGGCGGATTGACAATAGTGAACGGCACCGCATCGGGGCGCGCGGGGCGAAACCGCCCCTCGCTTTCCCAATGATGGTACCATTTTGCCTCGATGCGGGCTGGCTCAAAGGTCTTGGCCAGCGTTTGGGGCGCGCTGTTTTGCTCGTTTGTCTCGGTCATGGCGGCTGTGCCTTGCCACCGCGGCGCCTTTGCTGCAACCTCGCGCTGTCAGACGCTTGCCGATGCAGCATATTTCCCGCATGACAGGTGGTGATGAGCGATACACCCGACTTTACTCTGATCCCCGGCGAGACTGGCGACAGACTGGTGTTCACCGGGCCCTTGATCGTATCCCAAATAGGCCCGCTCGATCAGCGCTTGCGCGACATCGCCCGGCCGGTGACACATATCGATCTTGCCGGAGTTACCGCAATCGACACTGTCGGCGCGTGGATCTGCTGCCGGTTGGTACGCGATACCGGCGCGGTGATCGACCATGCCGACGTCAGTGCCCAACGCTTGATCGACGCGCTTCGCAAAGTCGATGACGGGTGCAAGGCCGCTGTGCCGCGCAAAATGCCCGCGTGGGTGCGTGTACCCGCAGAAGTGGGCGATACCGTTGTCGAATTGGCATGGGGTGCGATCGGCGTCCTGGGCTTTGTCGGTCAGATGATCCTGGCCGGGGGGGTGTTGCTGCGCCATCCCGGCCGGTTTCGCATCCGTGCGCTGACCCACCAGATGGAATTGGTCGGGGTCAACGCGCTGGCCATTATCGGGCTGATGAGTTTTCTGGTCGGGATTGTCATCGCGCAACAAGGTGCGGTTGAACTGCGCCAGTTCGGTGCGGAGGTGTACACGATCAATCTGGTCGGCCGGCTGACTCTGCGCGAACTGGGTATCCTGATGACCGCGATCATGGTGGCGGGCCGCTCGGGCTCGGCCTTTGCCGCCGAACTTGGCACGATGAAGTTGACCGAAGAAATCGATGCCATGCGCACGATCGGGGTTTCCCCGATGGAGGCGCTGGTGCTGCCACGGATCATCGCAACGGTCATCATGATGCCGCTGCTGGGCGTTTATGCAGCGGTGATGGGGATCATCGGCGGAGCATTTCTGGGCCAAGTGTCATTGGGAATACCGTTTGTAACATTCCTGCTGCGGATCAGGCTGGTCGTGCCGACGTATGATGTGTGGGTCGGGTTGATCAAGGGGCCGGTATTCGGCCTGATCGTCGCGCTGGCGGGATGCTACCAAGGCATGCAAGTCAAAGCCAACGCCGAAGAGGTTGGCACACGTACCACTGCGGCGGTGGTCATGGCGATTTTCACCGTAATTGTGCTCGATGCGTTTTTTGCGGTGTTCTTCACCGAAGTGGGTTGGGGGTGAGCGTGCACGGTCCGCACGTGCTTGCCGACGCCGAAGATGCGGCGTTCCCGATCCGGGTGCGCGCGCTGCGCAATGTGTTCGGCGATCATGTGGTCCATGATCACCTTGATCTCGACGTCCGGCGCGGTGAAATTCTGGGCGTGGTCGGCGGTTCGGGTACCGGAAAATCGGTACTGATGCGCGCCATCATCGGTTTGCAGATGACCGATGCCGGTTCGATCGAAGTGCTGGGGCAGTCGATTACCGGCGCGCGTGATGATGCCGATATCGCTATCCGGTCACGCTGGGGGGTGCTGTTTCAGGGTGGTGCGCTGTTTTCGACTCTGACCGTCGCCGAAAATGTCGAAGTCCCTTTGCGCGAATTTTATCCGGCGATCGACGAACAATTGCTGGCCGAAATCGCGCATTTCAAAGTGCTGTTGACCGGGCTGTCGGGAGAGGCCGGATTGAAATATCCGTCTGAATTGTCGGGCGGTATGCGCAAGCGTGCAGGGTTGGCCCGGGCGCTGGCGTTGGATCCCGAATTGCTGTTTCTGGATGAACCGACCGCAGGGCTGGACCCGATTGGCGCGGCGGCCTTTGATCAATTGATCAAGAGTTTGCAGCAGACCCTGGGTTTGACCGTGTTTCTGATCACGCATGATCTCGACACTTTGCATGAAATCTGCGACCGCGTGGCCGTGCTCGCCGACAAGCGGGTGATCGCGGTGGGCACGATCCCGGAATTGCTGGCGCTCGAACATCCGTGGATTCAGGAATATTTCAACGGTCCGCGCGGGCGCGCTGCTTCGGCTGCGTGGAGCAAGGCTTCGGAAAGAACGGCGGGGGACGATGGAAACGCGCGCTAACCATGTCTGGGTCGGGGCGGTAACGCTGGCGTTGCTGGTGGGGCTTGCCCTGCTGGTGGTGTGGATTGCGCGGCTCAATCACCCGGCGCAAGACCGCTATGACATTTTCTTCAAGCAGTCGGTCGATGGCGTTGCGCGTGGCTCGGCTGTCTCGTTTTCAGGTGTGCCGATCGGCCAAGTCGCCGAAATCGCCTTGTGGGAAAAAGACCCCCAATACGTGCGCGTGCGGATCGCCGTAAACCGCAGCGTGCCGATCCTGGTTGGCACCACCGCCAGCTTGCAGGGCAGTTTTACCGGGGTCACCACGATCCAGTTGTCGGGTGCCGTCAAAAACGCGCCGCCGATCACCGCGATGGGGCCTTTGGGCGTGCCGATGATTCCGACCAAAGCCAGCGGCTTGGGCGAATTGCTGTCGAGCGCGCCAGTCCTGCTCGACAAGCTGACCGAACTGACCAACCGGCTCAGCAATGTTCTGTCTGACAAGAACCAGCAGGCGCTGTCGGATATCCTGTCCAATACTGACCGGCTGAGCTCAAATCTCGCCTCGGCCGGACCCGATGTAAAGGCGACGCTGCTGGAATTGCAGGGCACGATCCGACAGGCGAATTACACGCTTGCCAGTTTTGAAAAGCTCTCGGATTCGGCCAATTCGGCCTTGAACGACGATCACAACGGGGTTGTCACGCAGCTGCATGAAACGCTGAAAGCTGCCACGGCTGCGGCCGCTTCGTTGCAGGCGCTGGCCGATGACGCGCGGCCCGGGATGCGGCAGATCAATGATCGCACTTTGCCCGCGGCCGAAAACGCCATCCACGATCTGGCCACGACGACCAAGGCCTTGCGCGAATTGACCGACCAGTTGAAGGATCGCGGCGTCGGCTCGCTGGTCGGTGGCCCGCAATTGCCTGATTACAAGCATTGAGGGGCGCGAAACAGATGTTCCATCACACCAGGACTGCCATGATGCGCCACGCGATCTACGCTCCGCTCTTGTTGGTTCCGGCCTTGGGCGGGTGCATCAATCTGGGGCTGGGCAATGCCAAAACACCCGCTGCGCTCTACACGCTGACCCCGGAAAGTGCGCCAGTCGATGGCAGCACGACGAGCGGCAAGGCGCATGGTGAATTGAGCGTGCTGGCGCCCGAAACCGGGTCCGAACTCGTCGTGATGCGCGTGGCGGTCAAAATCGATGCGGCGCGCGTTGCGTATCTCAAAAACGCGCAATGGGTCGAACGCCCGGCGCGATTGTTTCAGCACTTGCTGGCCGAAACCATTCGCGCACACGGCACGCAACTGGTCAGCGAAGGCGATACCACCACCCGGGGGCCAATCTTGTCGGGTCGATTGCTGGCGTTTGGCTATGACGCGCCGACCGGTTCGGTGATCGTGCGCTATGATGCGGTTCGCCAGAACACTGATGGCACCATCACCAGCAGGCGGTTCGAATCAAGCGTTGCCGCTGTTCCGGCCAATGCCGAAGCGGTGGGCCCGGCCGTCAATCGCGCCGCCAATCAGGTGGCCAAAGCCGTTGCTGACTGGGTCAACTGAGGCGCAGCAGGGCAGCAAACCGGGCTGCGGCCGTGAAGTCTTCGTGGCGGCGTGCGCGGCGTGCTTCGGCTTCGGCCTCTTTGCCCCAGAGCTCGGCCTGCCATAGCTCTTCGAGCTGCGAAGCATTCCACAGTGCGTCAACATCTGCGCCGGGCTCGATCGCGGCCAGCGCGATCACCAATGAAGCGGCAAGGCTGGTCAGGCTGTGGAGTGCGGCCAGTGCAAACGGATCATACGCGTCACAGTGTTCGCGCAATGCGTTGAGCGTGGCGAGGGGCTGAGGCCGGTGGATCACTCCGGCGACACGAACAAACGCCACGCCAAACCGTGCTTCGGCGGCCAACAGCAGCGGTTCCCACTCGGATTGCTGGCGCGCGGCAAACGGCTCGTCGGGGAATGCCCGGTAACAAAGCGTGTCGCTTTCACCGAAACCGACCAGCGTTTGGCGCGTGGCAGCAGGATCGGGCGTGATCACGTCGATGGCATAGTCGGCCAGATCGCGAAACACGAAGGCTGCGGTATCGATTGTATCGCCTTGGTTCGCCCATTCGGTAGCCATGGCATTGGCCAGGGCCTCGCTCGGTACGATCTGCGCGCGTCCACCTTGGGTCTTGATCGCACGCCCGTCGAGCTCGACACGCCAGCCGCCTTCGGCCGGGGCCACGCGCACGTCCCGATAAAACCGTTTCATGGTCTGCGTTTCCAGCGTTTTGCCAAGGCAACAGGTACGAAAAAGAATGCAACGGCGCCTGCTACAATCAGCATGTCACCCACCGCATCGGGCACTGCGGCCAGCATTTTTTGGCCGTGGCTGAGGATGACCACGCCCAATAGTGCGATCACTGCGCCGCCCAGCCGGGCCACTTGCAATGCCATGAAACGCGGCAGCGCGGGATCGCGGCTCATGCGTCCCATCCCTTGAGCAACCGACGGAGGTCTTCCACCGAGCCGGCTACGGCCTCGGCGCCGGCACTCACGAGTTCGGCGGGGTGGTGATATCCCCAATCAACCCCGATCGCGCGCACCCCGGCGTTGACAGCCATCGCCATGTCAAACGTGGTATCGCCAATCATGACACAGGCATTACGATCTGCGCCGGTTTCGCTCAGACAAGCCTCGATCATCGACGGGTCGGGTTTTGACGGATGGCGGTCGGCGGTTTGCAATGTCATGAAGTGTCCGCTCAGCGCGTGACGTTCCAGACACAGCGCAAGGCCCCGGTCGCTTTTGCCGGTGGCCACCGCCAGCAGCCAGCCTGCGGCATCGAGTTCGGCAACCAACGCAGCAATTCCGTCGTAAAGCGGTTCTTCAACCCGGCCGGCTGCGCGGTTCGCCCGAAACGCATCCTTGTAGGCCTGCACCAGATTGTTGGCCATGACGGTATCGACATCGGGGCACAACTGGCGGATCGCCTCGCCCAGCGACAGGCCGACGATCCGGCGGATTGCGGCGCGCGATGGCGCGGGCAGGGCATGGAGCGCAAAGGCGGCTTCCATCGCATTGGCGATATCGGCCTGGCTATCGACCAGCGTGCCGTCGCAATCGAATATGGCCAAACGCAACGTCATCAGCGATCCCCGTCTTTGACCAGCGCCCGCATCAGCGCTGCAATCGCGGTCTGACCGTTGGCTTCGAGCCCCGCAATCACCGCCTCGCGTTCAGTCTTAGGCTTGTTCTGCGACAGTTTAAAGGTCGGGCGCCAGCTCAGCACTTCCATCTCAAACCCGACAATCGCGTCGGCCAACCGTGACAGTGCATCCGGTGCAACTTTGTCCATGGTCCACGGCGGACCATCGATCCGCGCTTCGTTATGCGCAGAAAGTGCGGTCAAAAGATCAAGCAAGCCCTCGCGGTCCTGCGGCCGCACTGGCCCCTCGCATTCGAGTGTCAGGTAGTTCCAGGTCGGAACCTGATTTGCTTCGCTGTACCAGCGCGGCGAAACATAGCCATCGGGACCATTGACCACGATCAGCACGCTGGTCGCAGCAGCAAGATGTCGCGTCAGCGCATTGCCGCGCGCCAGATGGAAACCCAATCGCCCGCCTTCGCGCAGCAACACCGGTGTGTGCGCAACGCGT
>CAIPWG010000473.1 GCA_903868655.1 uncultured Sphingomonadales bacterium | reverse complement strand
AGGAACTGGGGTATCACATACGAGGTGCCATAAAGTACCGCGCCGATCAGCAATCCGAGCACGAACACCGCAGCAAAAGCCCGGTTGCGCAACAGGGCCAGGCGCACCACCGGCCGTTTGGCATAAATCTGCCCAAGGCCGATCAACACGAACCCGATCACGGTAACTGCGGTCAGCCGCCAGATCAGCACCGAATCAAACCATTGTTAGCGATTGCCTTCTTCCAGAACCACGGTCAGCCCGCCAAGACCGGCGGCCATCCCGAGAATGCCCATCCAATCGGCCTGTTTCAACTCGTCGAGTTTCATCGGCTGATGCTTCAGCCCGACGATCAGAAACGTCATCAGGATCGCGCACACTGGCAGATTGATGAAAAAGGCATAATGCCAGCTGTAATTTTCGGTCAGCCAACCGCCCACCAGAGGGCCAAATACCGGCCCCATGATCAGCGTCGATCCAAACAGCGCGGTGCCGATTGGTTGCTGGTGGCGGGGCAGGCGGGTGGCAATGATCGTCATGCCGGTGGGGATCATCGCCCCGCCAGTAAAGCCTTGTCCGACACGGCCGATGATCATTTCGGTCAAGTTTGACGAAAAGCCGCAGGCCATTGAAAAGCCCATGAACAACGAAGCCATGATCAGCAGAAACCGGCGGAGGCCAAACACCCGTTCCAACCAGGCGGTTAGCGGAATGATGACGATTTCCGACACCAGATACGATGTGGCTATCCATGTTCCTTCGGTCGATGAAGCGCCGATTTCCCCCTGAATCGTGGGCAACGACGAATTTACGATCGAAATATCGAGTGTGGCCATCAACGCACCGATGGCCCCTGCGACCACCGCCAGCCAAGCGGTGATGTCGGCATTCTGCGGCCGTTCTGCCGCCTGGGGTTCAGCCGCGGTCATGGCTTGGTCCGCGTTTCCTCGTTGTGGATCTGGTGGATTGCGCCGCGCGCATCGACTGTATCGACATCAACTTTCAGCGACAGGCCCGGCACCAGCACGCGGCGGGCTTCGGCGCCAGCATTGATGCGGATGCGCACAGGCACGCGTTGGACAATCTTGGTGAAGTTGCCGGTCGCGTTCTGCGGGGGGATCAGTGAAAATGTCGCACCCGTGCCCGGGGTCACGCTGTCAACCGTCCCGTGGAATTCTACCCCGGGCAACGCATCGACCTCAATCGTGGCGGGCTGGCCCGGACGCATCAAACCGATCTGGGTTTCCTTGAAATTGGCTTCGACATAGATCGCCTGCACCGGCACGATCGTCAGCAACCGCTGGCCAGGCTGCACGAATTGGCCGATCCGCACCGACGATGACGCGATCGTGCCGGGTACGGGTGCGATCAGCTTTGTGGTTGCAAGATCGGTGCGCGCGGCATCGGCTTGGGCGCGTGCGGCCTCGATCTGCGCACCGGTCTGGCCCAGTTGCGCGCGCGCAGCGGCAAGCTTGCCTTTGGCGGCAGCAAGCGAAGCCTGTTGCGCGGCAACCGTCGCGGCGGCTTTGTCGCGGTTGCTCGATAGCTGGTCGAGCGTCTGTTTTGGCTCTGACCCGGCGGCAACCAACGGACGATAGCGTGCCACTTCGCCAGTCAGGAAGGCGAGGTCGCGCTGAGCTGTGACGAGAGCGGCTTGAGCCTGTGCAACGCCGGCTTCGGCTTCGGTGATGCCCGCGCGGTTGAGCGCTTCGCCGGCGCGCGCCAGATTTTCCTGCGCGTTGGCCTGGATCACTTTGATGCGATAGTCGGTGGGATCGACCTCCACCAGCAGATCGCCTGCCTTGACGGGCTGGTTGTCACCCACTTTGACCGTGCGGACATAGCCCGAGAGCTTGGAACTGACCGTTATGCCATCGGCCTTGACGTATGCGTCATCGGTCGATTGCACATATTGGCCATGGTTCAGATAGCCGACATACGCGTAGATGCCATAGGCACCGCCCAGCAGCGCCGCGACAATCGCGACGCGGCCGAACAGGCGCTTGCGGGCGCCATTGCCGGGTTCGGAAATTTGGTCGGGCTGCGTGGTCATAGGGGATCCTGAGTGCGGGCTATGTGTGCCGGCTTGGCGAATTAATGGAACGAAACCGTTCTGTTTCGCCGGAAATGGTGAAATTGGCGCCCGCTTTCAAGTGCAACTTTCTGCGGTGCGGTTGCATTTTTCGCACCAAGACTGTCGTATCCCGGCAACCTAGATCCTATATTCGTCAAGCGGGGTCCCGGTCTTCCGGCAAGACCTGCCATTGATCGAGTGCGTCAATCAATCTGGGCGGAATTGATCATTGGAAATGGATGAAGCGAACGTCTAGTTCGCCCCTGCAGACAGTTCACACCATGCCCATCCGGGCCCTTTCAAGGGAAACAGCAAACCATGTCGATTATTGGCACCAAGCTGAAGCCGTTCAAGACCACCGCCTATTACCAGGGCAAGTTCGTTGATGTCAGCGACGCTGACGTACTGGGCAAGTGGGGCGTGTTCTTCTTCTATCCGGCCGATTTCACGTTCGTGTGCCCGACCGAGTTGTCGGACCTTGACGACAAGTATGCCGAACTGCAGGCCATGGGCGTAGAAGTCTACTCGGTGTCGACAGACACTCACTTCGTGCATAAGGGCTGGGCCGACACCACCGACACAATCGGCAAGATCACCTATTACATGCTCGGCGACCCCTCGCACGTCATCACGCACAACTTCGAAAACATGCGCTACGAAGACGGCCAGGCAGTCGGCGTGGCCGATCGTGGCACCTTTGTGGTCGATCCTGATGGCACGATCCAGCTGGTTGAAATCACGCCCGAAGGCGTTGGTCGCAATGCCGAAGAACTGGTGCGCAAGATCAAGGCTGCCAAGTACTGGCGCGAACATCCCGGCCAGGTTTGCCCGGCCAAGTGGGAAGAAGGCGATGCCACGCTGGCGCCGTCGATCGACCTCGTCGGCAAGATCTGATCTGACCTGACATTGCCGGACTGTTCATCTCCTCACCCACGAACAGTCCGGAGATTTCCGGGCGGTTATTGCGCTCGATTGGCAACCGCCCGGAACATTT
>CAIPWG010000472.1 GCA_903868655.1 uncultured Sphingomonadales bacterium | reverse complement strand
CTGGGCGGGATCGCGATGATCGGTCTGGCGCTCGGGCTGTCGCGCAAACTGGGGCAGGCCATCGCGCACCCGATCGTGGCATTGACCGGCGTAATGTCGCAACTCGCCTCGGGCAACCACGGGGTGCATGTGCCCGATGCCGATCGTCAGGACGAACTGGGTGATATGGCGCGGGCGGTGAGTGTGTTTCGCGATGCGGCGCATGCGAAAGTGGCAGCAGACCGTAACATTCAAACGGCAGTTGATGCTATCGGCGTGTCGTTGCGCCATCTATCTTCGGACGATCTGAGCCATCGTCTTAACGCCTTGCCATTGGAATTTGCCGCAATCGGTGTGGACTTCAACGCCGCGATGGACAAATTGGGCGCGGCCATGGTGGTCGTGCGCGACGGTGTCGGGTCGATTTCGAACACTTCGGGCGAAATCCGCGATGCCGTGACCGAATTGTCGCAACGCAGCGAGCAACAAGCGCTGGGTCTGGCCAATTCATCGCGCTCGATCGAAGAAATCACGGGGCTGATGCGCGAGGGCAATGCGCATGTGACCCGCGCCAACAGCGCCATGATTGACGCGCGCAACGAAGCCGAAACCGGTGGTGATGTTGTACGCCGCGCGATCGAAGCGATGAACGGAATTGATCAGGCCAGCCGCGAAATTGCCGATATTACAACTGTGATTGATGGCATCGCGTTTCAAACCAACTTGCTGGCGCTCAACGCCGGGGTCGAAGCCGCACGGGCCGGCGAAGCGGGTAAAGGTTTTGCCGTGGTGGCCAGTGAAGTGCGCGCCTTGGCTTTGCGGGCAACGACTGCCGCGCAAGACATCAAAGTGCGGATTGGCGCGGCGGCTGCGCATGTCAGCCAGGGAGTGTCGCTGATTGATGAAACCGGCCATTCGCTTGAACGCATTATTGAACGCGTCGGTCATGTCAGCGGCGCCATTGAAACCATTGCCGACACCGTCGCGCGTCAATCGCTGGCGATGGAAGCAGTCAATCGTCTGATTATCGATATGGACAAATCGACGCAGCAGAATGCGGCCATGGTCGAACAAACGACCGCCGCTACCAATTTGATGGCGGATGAGGCGCACAAGTTGGGCACAGCCGTGGCGGCGTTCACGGTCAACAGCCATGCGCCACAGCAGAGCCCTGCGCGGCATGCGCCACGCACGACGGTCGTGGCGGCACGCAGCCAGCCTGCGCCACGCCCGGTTGCGCGTTCAATGGGTTCGGCAGCGCTCGCTACCGACGATTGGTCAGAGTTCTGATCGATCGGTCACGCGACGGCCGCGGCCAAGATCCCGCAAACACGGCATGCCGCCCCGGATCAGGTCCGGGGCGGCAAATTTTTTTGTGGCGGAACGGTATCGTTCCGGTCAACCCAGCCAGGCAATCCTGTCGCCATAAGGATCGGGATTGGCCAGCAGGCGGGTCTCGCCGTCGGGCCAGGTGGTGAGCACAAGTTCGACCTTGCGGTGGTCTTCATCCCATTCGTACGCCAAGTGCACGAGCGGCCGATCGGCGTCGGCATGCGCAGCGGCACGGGCCAGCGTCTGGCGAAGACGGTTGCGGGCCGGGATATCGAGGTATTGGCGTACCATCGAATGAATGACAGCCCGGGTCATGCCATGGGCTTGCGGGCGTTCGAGCTTGGTTTCAAGCCAGTCAGTCGCATCACCACGGTCGACCCGTGGAGGGTTGAGCCGGGCAATGCCTATGGCGGCCTGCAATTGGGCCATGCGGTCGTCGCGGTCTGCCCAGACATAGCACAACAGCCGTTCGCAACATTCTGGATCGGTGATGTCGAGCGGGGCAAGATCGACGCCGCAGGCGTTGGCAATGTGCAAGGGATGGCGGCGCGGTGCCGCCCCTTGCCATTTTGGCGCGATCCGCACGGTGGAGGCTGGATCACCCGTAGCGGTGCCGCCGAGGCAATAGCCATAGCGCGCAAGATTGAGATTGAGGCCTGCGCTTGCCCCTATTTCCAGCAGTTCAACCGGTTGGTCAAAGCGCCGCGCAGCCTCCATGAGCCCGGCATAGAGCGCAGCGCTGCGCGCAACCTCATTGGTTTGCGTGGGATAGGCAATGTAGCGCACAAGCGTTGCATCGGCGGCTTCGAAGGCGTCGGCAATGGCGCGATCGATATCGCCACCGCGGTTGGCAAAGCACGCCGATAGCGATGCGACTTCGCCGCTGCGGGCAAGAGCATGCAACGCGCCGTTGACCCGCAACGCCAGCGCCGCCGCCGCTCTGTCGCCGGGCCAGGTGGCGAGGCGAAGCGACAGCAGGGGCGCGCGATGCATCTGGCGGGCCGCTGCCACCAGCACGTCGCGGACAAACGGTGATCCCAATGTACAAGCCGCTTGCGCCTGACGGAACAGGTCCGCCTTGGCGTCTGCCAGGGATGCAGTGGCTGGAAAGTCTTCGATGGTGTCGGTTGCGGCAGTTATCTTGCTGATGAACACGGGGATCGGTTTCTTTCGCGCGGGTTTCCCGAACCATAGGCCGCAGCAGGCTTAATGCTGCTGAATGCAAGGTTAGGGGTTTGCACGCGTGCCACTGATTTGGAGGGTTTTTTTGCGAATTACGGCCGCTGTTGGGTATGGGTGAAAATCCATTTTGCTTATACCGCGTCGAGCGCTTGCCGCAGGGGCGTGGGGCCGATAGCAAAGCGGCGGAATTTCCCTGCAATACAGGAGCAAGGCTTGGCTGGCGCAGCACACGGGGGGGCGTACCCGACCGACCCGCGTGAACGGCGGCTCGGTATTGTGATGGTGGCCGCGTCTGCGGTGCTGTGGAGCACGGCGGGGCTGTTTGTGCGGCTGGCGACGCTCGATACGCCGACGCTGGTGCTGTGGCGTTCGTTGTTTGCGGCGCTGACACTGGGTGGGCTGGCCGTGGCGCGCGGAGGGCCGGGACGTATGCTGGCAGTGGGGCGCAGCGGTTGGCCGGGGGTGCTGTTTGTCGCCACGTCAGTGGTATCGAGCACGGCTTATGTCTTGTCGCTGCGGCTGACGACGGTGGCCAATGTCATGACCGTTTATGCAGCACTTCCGTTTATCGCGACCGCAATCGGGTTCGTGTGGATCGGCGAAAGGGTGAGTGCACGGTTCCTGCTGGCAGGTGCGATCGCTTCGGGTGGAATCGTCGCGATGGCCGGTGCTTCCTCGGGATTGGGCGATCTGGCGGGTATTGTGGCGGCGCTGATCATGACCGCAGGCTTTGCCCTGCAACTGGTCGCCATCAAACGGTTTGGGCGGGTTGATGTGATGGCGTTGAACGCGTGTGCCGCACTGACTTGTGTACCGTTGATGCTGCCGTTTGCCGGACTGTTCCTGCCGACACCGGTGCAATTGCTGTCGTGTGCCTGTTACGGCGCGCTGACCACAGGGTTTGCCTATGTGCTGGCGCTGGAAGGGGGGCGGCTGGTATCGCCTGGCGAAGTCGGATTTATCTCGATGCTTGATGTTGTGCTCGGGCCGTTATGGGTCTGGCTGGCCTTTGCCGAACGACCAGGGGTGGCGGTGATTGCCGGCGGTGCGGTCGTGCTGGGAGCGGTGGCCTGGTATTTGTGGACCAATCCGGACCAATCCACCGCGGCTTGAGCCGCGTGATTGGCTTCTTGGCGTCCATGCTTTAGAAGCCACGCCATGCCCGGAGACATTCTTGACAACCGTGGGCGTGGATCGGCCGGCTGGACCTGGCCATCGATCCACCCCGAAGGCCGCAAATTCGGGGCGATTGCCGCGCTGGTGTCAGTGGCCGTGTTCCTGCTGGGCTGGACCTTTATTGCGTGGCCGCTGGGTGTGCTTACCTGCGGTATTCTGGCGTTCTTTCGCGATCCGGAGCGGGTGACACCGCGCGATGACAGCTTTGTCGTTTCACCGGCCGACGGGATGATCACCCTGATCCAGAAAGTGGTGCCGCCGCGCGAACTGACTGCCAACGACGGCACCGGGGTCACCGCGATGAGCACCGCGCCGGTGACGCGGGTGTCGATTTTCATGTCGGTGTTCGATGTCCATATCAACCGCGCGCCGATCGGTGGCACCGTGCGCCGAGTGGTCTATATCCCCGGCCGCTTTCTCAACGCCGATCTCGACAAAGCCAGCGAGGAAAACGAGCGTCAGCATTTCCTGATCGAACGGGGCGACGGACTGCAAATCGGCTTTACCCAGATCGCCGGGCTGGTCGCACGGCGTATCGTGCCGTTTGCAAAAGGCGGCGATATTGTCGCTGTGGGCCAACGGGTCGGGCTGATCCGCTTTGGCAGCCGGGTTGATGTTTATCTGCCTGAAGGGACCGAACCCAAAGTGTTGGTGGGCCAGCGCGTAGTAGCGGGCGAAACGGTCCTTGCTGAACTCGGTCAGGCTCCGCTGATTGAGGGTGTGCGTCAATGATTGACGATCCCGAGTTGGAATTGCTCGATGCCGATGGTGATGCCACCGGTTATGACTTCGGTCGGCGGCCACTGCCGCGCGGGCTGACTTTGCGCGCGCTGGTTCCCAATGCGATCACGTCGGCGGCGCTATGCTGCGGACTTACCGGTATTCGTTTTGCAATCGGTGACGATTTCCGGTCGGCGGTGCTGGCGGTTATCCTGGCGGGAATGCTCGATGGGCTCGATGGCCGCGTCGCACGGGCCATGCGCGCGCAATCGCGTTTTGGTGCGGAACTCGACAGCCTGTCCGATGCGATATCGTTTGGTGTGGCGCCTTCGTTGATCGTCTATTTGTGGACATTGCACGCCATGCCGCGGCTGGGTTGGTTTGCTGCGCTGGCGCTGGCGGTGTGTTGTGCGCTGCGTCTTGCGCGGTTCAATGCCCAGATCGACATGGCGGATCAACCCCACAAAAGCGCCGGGTTCCTGACTGGGGTACCGGCCCCCATGGGCGCGGGGTTGGCGCTGCTGCCCGTTTATCTCTGGATTGCAAGCGGGCGCGATGAATTTCGCAACCCGGCAGCAGTGGCGGTGTGGACCGCGGTGATCGCGTTCCTGATGATTTCCAACACTGCCACGCTTGGCTGGTCGGGGCTGCGACCGCGCAGGGCGATCAGGCTCGAAGTCATCGGGCTGATCGGGCTGGTGTTTGCCGCATTGCTGACCGAGCCGTGGTGGACATTGGTGGCATTGTGCACCGGCTATATCGCGCTGCTGCCAGTGGGGGTGCTACGCTATCGTCGGGTCAAGGCAGGTTTGATCAGGCCGCAGCGCGCAGTGGCGCAGGAACCTGTGCCCGGCGCCTGATTGCGGCTGGCATCGCGGCGCGGGGCGCTGCTGCGAGCGGTGCAGGCGTCGGGGCTTGCGCGCCCGCGTGACGCGGCGTTTCGATCAACGTGAACAAATAGACGCGGTCTTCGGCCAGCGAACGGCGTTCTGCCGCCAGGCGGCGCAGCGAGGGCAGTGCATTGCGCACACTGCTGCAAATGACGGCGGCGCTGGTGCAGCCGGCGGTAACGAAAACGAGCGTGGCAAACAGTCCAAGCATGGCAAGCGTCCTGCGCTGGGCAAAGCCGGGGCGTGGCGCAAAAAGCACCAGAACCGGGCTTGACACCCTGTGGATGACCTGTGGATAAGGTGTATCGCGATTAGGCCGGGTGGCCCGCTGCGATGAACAACTTGTTCCACTTTTGTTCCAAATCGTCAAGCATGTTTCGTGATTCGCCCTAAGGAATGACGCAAGGCGCTGATTTGGTATCGCATTTTTGGCTCCAAAGCCGAGCTTTGAACCCGCCGCTGGGGCGCACCCGATGCGGGCATTGCCAGCAACCGATTCGCCCTGGATTTGATTTGCGCTGGATTTTGGGCATCTGAGCGGCTATCGGCGCCAAAGTCGTGCTGCGATTCGGTCCATCCGGACTGGTTCAGCAGATCG
>CAIPWG010000471.1 GCA_903868655.1 uncultured Sphingomonadales bacterium | reverse complement strand
ATAAACAGCATATGCGCCGGATCATGACCGAACCGAGCCGCCGCAAGATCGAAGATCGCCGGATCGGGCTTGATCAGGCGCTCGGTTCCCGACACGACGATATCGCGCATGTGATCGAGGATCGGGAAAGTCGGGCGGAACAACGCGAACGCCTCAGCGCCGAAATTGGTGATCGAAAATTGGGGGACGCCGCGCGCCGTCAGCCGTTCGACCAGCACAGGCGTGCCATCAATCGGCCGCGGCACCGACAGCAACCAGTGCGTCTGATACCGCTCGATCAACGCGCGATGCTGGGGATATTCGGCAACCCGTTCGGCCACCATGTCGGCCATGGCTTCACCGCAATCATGGCGAAAATGCCACGCCTCGCTGACCACGCTGGTGGTGAAGGCATCGCGCTCGGCCTGGTCGGGAATGACGTCGCGCCAGATGCGTGGAAAATCCCACTGCACCAGCACGCGGCCAATATCCCACACCACAGCGTCGATCATGGCCCCTGTTCCATCAAACGACCAAACCCCCGCCGCAGGGCGAGGGTCTGTCTGATCCTGCGAGAGGATTACGCCCTGATTACAGGGCGTGATTGATCAGCCCTGGCGTGCCTTGAAGCGACGCTGGGTCTTGTTGATCACATAAGTCCGGCCACGACGACGGATCACGCGGTTGTCGCGGTGGCGGTCCTTGAGCGACTTCAGGCTGTTGCGAATCTTCATGACGAATCCTTTTGCCCGATGCGACCGGGCCAAAAACAGAGTGGCGCGGGTATATGCGCGGCCGGGCAAAGTCAACCTACCTTGCGGATTTCAGTCAGCCGTCGCTCCCACGCCACCGCATGGGCGACAATCATATCCAGATCCGCATATTGCGGAACCCAGGGCAACGTTGCCTTGATCCGGCGGTTGTCCGAAATGAGCTGATCGGGATCCCCCGCACGGCGCCCTTCGAGGCGACGCTTGATCGTCAGGTTGGTCACGCGGTCGACCGCATTCAGCACGTCGAGCACCGAAAAGCCCTGCCCATACCCACAGTTCATCGTCAGCGAACGTGTCGGTTCGGCGATCAAGGCTTCCAGCGCGAGCACATGCGCAGACGCCAGATCGCTGACATGGATATAGTCCCGCACACCGGTGCCATCGGGTGTGGCGTAATCGGTGCCGAATACGGTCACTTCGTCACGCTTGCCCAGCGCCGCTTCAACCGCAACTTTGATCAGATGCGTGGCGCCTGTGGTCGATTGCCCGGTGCGCGCCTGCGGATCCGCACCCGCCACGTTGAAATAGCGCAAGGCGCAGAAATTGATCGGATGCGCACGCGCGACATCGCCCAGCATGATCTCGGTCATCAGCTTGGACATGCCATAAGGATTGATCGGCAGCTTGACGCTGTCTTCGGTCACGGGCGAGACTTCGGGAACGCCGTAAGTCGCCGCGGTCGAACTGAAAATAAAATGCGGCACGCCCGCCGACACGGCTGCGGCAATCAACGACCGGCTCTTGGCTGTATTGTTGTGATAGTATTTCAGCGGATTTTCGACCGATTCGGGAACGACCACCGATCCGGCAAAATGCATCACGGCGCGCGTGCCCTGCTCGGCAAAAATCCGCGCGAGCAACGCCTCATCGGCGATATCGCCCTCGTACAACGGCACATCGTCCGGGATCGCGAAGCGAAATCCGGTGGTCAGATTGTCAATCACAGCGACCGGCCAGCCTGCATCGCGCAGAGCGAGCACCGCATGGCTGCCGATATAACCGGCACCGCCGGTAACGAGAACGGAAACCTTGTTCATCGAAACGAATCACCCTGTGTTGACTGACAGCTTTGCCCTAGCAGCCCTTGGCATAGAAGGAATTGTCCTAAGCTTCCGTTGTACTGAAACCGGGACCGGCCTAGCACCGAATGTCTCTCCAGGATTGCCCAATCATGTTTCCAAATCGAGCCACGCTGCCGATGTCGCTTCTGATCACGCTGGCGGTGGTCGCCCCGGCGCTGGCGCAACCCTATCCCGGAGGTTGGGCTGATCGCCGAGGACCTTGGCAAGACCGGGTGATGACCCAGGGCAATGCCGAGCCTTCCACCCGGATCGACGTCGAAACCTTCCGCGCAGCCGACGCGGGGGCGATGCTGGGCAAAGGGCGGATCGTGGTGGTCGACACCGCGAAGCCACAGCCAACGCCCGATCCCGATGCGCAAGCCGCTGCCCCCATGCCGGGTTTTGTTGCCCCGCTGCCGGGCAGCAATGACACCCCGCCCGATCTGGATGGCAAGCTGCCGGTGTATGAAGCCGCAGTGATCGATCAATTGGCGCGCAAGGGCTACGATGTCGCAGATGCGGCCAATCCGCAGCAACTGGTTGAAATCGCGATCAGCCACGATGTCGTTGTGCCCGAAGAAGCCCCACACCGGCCGGTCAGCGGCGAAGTCAGCATCGGCGTCAGCAACCGCGGTTTCGGTTATGGCGGCGCCATTGCCATCGACCTGACAAAACCACGCAAGGCCATCATGGCCACGCGTCTGGATGTGCGCATCCGCGACAAAGTCACCGCACGCGTATTGTGGGAGGGTTATGCCCAAGGCCAGTCGCGACTGAGCGAAAGCGGGCTTGATAACGGCCGCATTGCCGCGCGGCTATCTGGCGCGCTGTTTGCCAGGTTTCCCGATGGCAAAGTGGTGCAGGCTTTGCCTGGCACCAGTGCAGCAGGCGGCGTCGAGTAATATTGCCCGATCGTCGGTGCGCGCCTATCGTCCGACGATGACACAGACACCCATCCTGATCGACGCAGCTTTTGACAGCGGCAATATCGAAGTCCTGTCGATCGAGGGCGCGACTGCGCGGCTGGCGATCCGCCGCGATGCGCATTCGGAATTCTTTCAGTGGTTCCATTTCCGCGTTGCGGGCGCAGCCGGACGTGAACTGACTTTGCGGCTTACCGGGCTTGCTGCATCGGCCTATCCCGGAGGATGGAACGGATACCGTGCGGCCTTCACCGAAGACCGGGCCTTCTGGGGCCGCACCGATACGCAGTATGAGCCCGAGGTCGATGGCGGCACGCTGACGATCCGCCACCGTCCGACGGGTGATCTGGTCTGGTTTGCCTATTTCGCACCCTATTCATGGGAACAGCATCAGGATCTGATCGCCCGCAGCGCAAAACAGCCGGGCGTAAGCCATCGTGTACTGGGACACAGCCTCGAAGGCCGACCAATCGATGCGCTGACACTGGGCGAAGGCCCCCGAACGGTATGGCTTTATGCGCGCCAGCATCCCGGCGAATCGATGGCCGAATGGTGGATAGAGGGGGCGCTGTCGCTGTTGACCGACCCGGCCGATCCCCATGGCCGCGCGCTGCGTCAGGCCTGCACTTTCCATATCGTACCCAATGCCAATCCCGATGGATCGGTTCGCGGGCATTTGCGGACCAATGCCGCCGGGGTCAATCTGAACCGCGAATGGCATGCGCCGACGGCTGAACGCTCGCCCGAAGTTCTCGCCATCCGCAACGCAATGGATGAAACCGGCGTTGATTTTGCGATCGACGCGCACGGGGATGAGGCGATCCCGCATGTGTTTATCGCCGGTTTTGAAGGTATCCCCGGCTGGCAGGATGAACAGGGCGCGGGCTATACGCGCTATCGCACGATCCTTGAACGCCGCACACCCGATTTCCAGACTCGCTTTGGCTATCCGGTGGCGCGTCCTGGCATGGCCAATCTGACCATGTCGACCAACCAGGTGGCCGAACGCTTTGGCGCCGTGGCAATGACCCTGGAAATGCCGTTCAAGGACAACGATGACCTGCCCTGCCTGGCCCAAGGCTGGAGCCCGGAACGGTCGCGCCTGCTGGCACAGGCCTGTCTGCAATCACTGCACGAATGGCTCATAACGGCCTGAAACTGGATAAAAGACGCGTTTTGAGGTCCAAAACAGGCGTTTGGGCCAATCTTTACCTGTCTTTAACACTTACCCACGTAGTCGGGACGCATGGTTTTTCCCATGCGCCTTTCCTTCGCCCTGATCGATGACGCACTGCGTCTTGTCGTGGTGCTCGGCTGCGCCAGCGCGTTGATCGCCGCAGGCCGCTTCCTACCCTTTTGATTTTGTGAGTTCAGCCGGTCCGGCGTAACCGCGCGCATCAACGGACCGAGGCAAGACAACAAAAAACCCCTCCGCACCTGGGCGAAGGGGTTTTTGCAGTTTGATCAGGCGGCTTCTTTGCCCTTGTGGACTTGCACGGGCTGCTTGCGGCCTTCGACCACATCGCGGTCAACCACCACTTCGACCACGCCATCCAGGGTCGGCAGATCGAACATCGTATCGAGCAGCAGGCTTTCGACGATCGAACGCAGTCCCCGCGCACCGGTCTTGCGTTCGATTGCACGCTTGGCAATCGCTTCGAGTGCTTCTTCGGTGAACGTCAAGGCGACGTCTTCGAGTTCGAACAGTTTCTGGTACTGCTTGACCAGCGCATTCTTGGGTTCGCGCAAGATCAGCACCAGCGCCTCGATATCAAGATCGTTGAGCGTGGCAATCACGGGCAGTCGGCCGACGAATTCGGGGATCAAACCGAATTTCAGCAAGTCTTCCGGCTCTGCCTTCTGCAGCAATTCACCCACTTTGCGCTTGTCGGGATCGGCAACATGCGCGCCAAAACCGATCGAACGCTTCTGCAGGCGATCCGAAATGATCCGTTCGAGCCCGGCAAACGCGCCGCCGCAGATAAACAGGATATTGGTCGTATCGACCTGGAGGAATTCCTGCTGCGGGTGCTTGCGGCCGCCTTGAGGCGGAACGCTGGCGGTGGTGCCTTCCATCAGCTTGAGCAGCGCCTGCTGCACGCCTTCACCGGACACATCGCGGGTGATCGACGGGTTTTCAGCCTTGCGGCTGATCTTGTCGATTTCATCGATGTAGACGATGCCGTGTTGCGCCTTTTCGACATTGTAATCGCTGGCCTGCAACAGCTTCAGAATGATGTTTTCGACATCTTCGCCAACATAGCCGGCTTCGGTCAACGTAGTCGCATCAGCCATCGTGAACGGCACGTCGAACGTCTTGGCGAGCGTCTGCGCGAGCAGGGTCTTGCCCGAACCGGTCGGACCGACCAGCAGGATGTTCGATTTCGACAGTTCGACTTCGCCGCCTTTGCCGCTGTGCTTCAACCGCTTGTAATGGTTGTGCACGGCGACCGACAGTACCCGCTTGGCGCGGTCCTGGCCGATCACATAATCGTTGAGGGTTTCGAAGATATCGCGCGGCGTGGGCACACCGCCGTCTTTCTTGCCAGCGATGCCCGCCTTGGTTTCTTCACGGATGATGTCGTTGCACAGTTCCACGCATTCATCACAGATGAACACCGTGGGGCCAGCGATCAGCTTGCGCACTTCGTGTTGCGACTTCCCGCAGAAGCTGCAGTAAAGTGTGCTCTTGGTATCCGATCCGGAAAGTTTCGTCATTCTTCGATCCCAAACGCCTCTCCACGAGAGGCGGGTCCTAATCTCTTGGCGCTCCGAGGCATCCTACTACCCCAAGGGCATTAATCAACCGGACACGACACACATTGCAAATCTCCGTAGCAATCGCGATCTTGACACAAGGTTAAGATCGCGATTGCAAAGGAAAATCACGCGTCAGGCGCAGCACCCGAGCCTTCGACCACACCAGTCTGGTCCGAAGCGGGACGCGATTCGATCACTTTGTCAACGAGACCGAAAGCCTGTGCTTCGTCGGCTTCGAGGAACGTGTCGCGGTCCAGCGCGCGTTCAATTTCGGCCAACTCGCGTCCAGTGTACTTCACGTAGAGATCGTTCATCCGCTTGCGAATACGCAGGATTTCACGCGCCTGGATCTCGATGTCCGATGCCATGCCGCGGGCACCGCCCGAAGGCTGGTGGATCATGATCCGCGCATTGGGCAGCGCCATCCGCTGCCCGGGTTCACCGGCGGCGAGCAGGAAGCTGCCCATCGAACAGGCCTGCCCGATGCAGATCGTCGACACGCGCGGGCGGATATATTTCATCGTGTCGTGGATCGCCATGCCCGCCGTCACCACGCCACCGGGCGAGTTGATGTACATCGCGATGTCCTTCGACGGGTTTTCCGATTCGAGGAACAGCAGCTGCGCGATGATCACCGAGGCCATGTGGTCTTCGACTTCACCGGTCACGAAAATGATCCGTTCGCGCAACAGCCGCGAATAGATGTCAAAACTGCGTTCGCCCCGGCTCGATTGCTCGACGACGACCGGGATAAGCGCCCCGGTCACGGGATCATGAGTGAATTTGCCTTGGGCGCCAGACGCGCCAAACAGGTCGAGCATGGGTATCCTCGTTCTTTGATGTCCGATCCTATGTCGCGTGCCAGAGCGCGATGTTCAAGGGTGTTAACCGATAACCCGCACGATTGCGGGGGGTATGCCCGATGTAGCGCTTGCAGTGCGGCCAAATCGCACGCAAAAACCAACAAAACTTGGTGGGATTTCAAATCATGACCCGTACAATCGCTCTGATGCTGATGGCTGCAACCGCAATGGCAGGGGCTCCTGCCCGGGCAGACGAGTCGGTTGATACGTATCTGGCGCGCATTGCCGCGCTCAACCATGCCGGTCCCGAACTCAATGCCGTGATCGCGATCAACCCGGATGCAGCGCACGCGGCCGAGGCGGCGCGCGCGATTTCCGGCCCGCTGTCGGGCAAGGCGATCCTGGTCAAGGATAATATAGAAATCGCTGAACCATTGCCCACCACGGCGGGCAGTCTGGCGCTCGCCAACAATGTTACCGGGCGCGATGCGCCGATGATTGCGCGACTGCGCCGGGCCGGGGTCGTGTTCCTGGGCAAGACCAACTTGTCCGAATGGGCCAATATCCGTTCAGGTTTTTCCTCCAGCGGATGGAGCGCGGTTGGCGGTCAGACCCGTAACCCTTATGCCACCGACCACACGGCTTGCGGATCATCTTCGGGTAGCGGCGCCAGCGTGGCTGCTGGCCTCGCATGGGCAGCAATCGGCACCGAGACCGATGGATCGATCACGTGCCCCGCTTCGATGAATGGACTGGTCGGGTTCAAGCCGACCGTGGGGCTGGTCAGCCGCACGCATATCGTCCCGATCAGCCACAGCCAGGACACAGCAGGCCCGATGACCCACAGCGTGCACGATGCCGCGCTGTTGCTGACTGCGATGGCCGGCAGCGACCCCGCCGATACTGCAACCGCCACCGCCGACATGCACAAGCGTGATTTCGTTGCCGCGATCGAGGGCGCCAGCCTGAAGGGCGTCCGTATCGGCGTGCTGCGCAAGGCCGTAGGCGAAGACGCCAAAGTTCAAGCGCTGTTTGCCCGCGCGCTGACCGATCTCAAGTCCGCCGGGGCAGAACTGGTCGAGATCGACAGCGCCGGCGACCCGGCCATGGGCAATGATGAATTGACCGTTCTGTTGTACGAATTGCGCAGCGATCTTGGCCAATATCTGGCTGGCTTGCCCGGCAAACCCGCTGTGCGAAGCCTGGCCGATGTCATCGCTTTCAACCGCGCCCATGCCGATGCCGAATTGCGCTGGTTTGGCCAGGATACGTTCGAAAACGCAGAAAAAACCACTGATGAGGCCGCCTATCACAAGGCACGGGCCAATGCCTTGCGACTTGCCGGAAAAGACGGGATCGACCGTATGCTGGCCCAGCACCATGTCACACTGCTGATTGCGCCCACTGCCGGTCCAGCCTGGCCGATTGACCTCGTCACGGGCGACCATGGATTGCAAATCGGTGCGGGCAATTTCCCTGCCGTCGCCGGCTATCCGCACCTGACGGTGCCGATGGGCGCGATCGAAGGCCTGCCAGTGGGTCTGTCGTTTATCAGCACTGCGTGGGACGATGCCCGTGTCCTGGCCGCAGGCGCTGCTTATGAAGCGGCGCGAACCACGCCATTGGCAAAGCCGACACTCGAACCCTGGCGCGCGCGTTAAGGATTGGCTGACCGGACGCGCTGCTGGATCTCCTGCAGCGCGACCAGTTGTGCCTCCATTGCGCGCATGCGGTTTTCTGCGCGGGCCAGTTTTTCCTTCATTTCGTCGGCGCGGCGCTTGGCCGAAGACCAGCGCGACAAACGACGTCCGCTGTCGCGCAGCACGAAGGCCAGAATATCCACAAAGCCCTGCCGCCGAGCGACCAGCGCGCGCCCGGTCGGCAACGGCGCAGTCGGACTGGGCGGCAGCACTTCCACTGCCGCCAGTGTATTCAGACGGGCTTCCGGCGCCGGTGACAAAGTCAGGGGAACAAGGGTTTCAGCGACCGGCTCAACCGGGGCAACGGTCAGCGCTACCGATGTTTCAGGCGTCACCGCAGCTTTGGAGGCCTGCTGTGCTCGGGCCTGAGCAGCAGCGCGGCGCTCAGCCTTGCGCGCAGCTTTGCGGCCCACCGGGCGTGCGGCCGGCTTGGGTCGTGCAACACGGGCCGCTTCATCGGCTGGCACTTCGGGCCATGCGGCGGCCGTGATCATGGAACCGCGATGCGGGGGCACGATCAGATCGGATGGAAAAGTTTGTGGTGGTGTGTCGTTGCGCAGCATGAACGCGGCATCTTCCCGCGATGTGCGTTGCGATGGTGGATGCCCCC
Organism: uncultured Sphingomonadales bacterium; assembly: GCA_903868655.1. Taxonomy (GTDB): domain Bacteria; phylum Pseudomonadota; class Alphaproteobacteria; order Sphingomonadales; family Sphingomonadaceae; genus Novosphingobium. The sequence continues at coordinate 6,272 of CAIPWG010000471.1, read as the reverse complement.
CGCTGCGCGGATTTTGAGCGAGGCGGTTACGCACGGTATGCATCACGCGATCCCCTTAAGCATGGTCAACAAGCTGTGGTTAACGCGTAGACTGTCTCATAGCCCGATTCGCAGCGTCTATTCGGATCATCCCTACGTACAACACCGCTAGAGAGCGCCTTTTCATCGGTGCGAGCGCCCCATGCGAACGGGGGCGATCCTTGCGGACCGCCCCCGTTTTCAGGTTCAGTGTGGTTGGATTATTCGCCTGGCGCGTCTGTAGCGGCTGCCTTTTTCTTGGGCGCGGCCTTCTTCTTCGGCGCAGGAGTTACTTCGGCGTCTGTTTCCGCCGCAGGGGCTGCTTCGTCAGTCGCTTCGGCAGCAGCCTTTTTCTTGGGAGCGGCCTTTTTCTTGGGCGCAGGCGCTGTTTCGGCCGGCGTTTCCGCACTAGCCGCGGGATTTCCGTCTTCGTCGGCTTCGATCGCAGCCTGCAAAGCCTCGCGCGTCACTTCGCGCGTCGTCACTTCAGCCTTGTCGAACAGGAAATCGACAACTTTGTCTTCGTACAACGGCGCGCGCAGTTGGGCGGCAGCCATCGGTTCAGAACGGATATATTCGAGGAACCGCTGGCGATCCTGTTCACGGTATTGCTGCGCCGCCTGGCGGATCAGCATGTCCATTTCCTGGTTGGTGATCACCACACCATTGGCCTGGCCGATTTCGGAAAGCAACAGACCCAGGCGCACACGACGCTCGGCAATGCGGCGATAATCGTCCTTTTCTGCTTCGATTTCCTTGAGCGCTTCTTCCGGATTTTCTTCGTTGCCGGCTTCTTGCGTCAGCTGCTGCCAGATCTGTTCGAATTCGGCTTCGACCATCGAAGGCGGCACTGCGAAGTCGTGGCCTGCGGCCAGCACGTCGAGCAGTTGACGCTTCATCTGCGTGCGGGTCAGGCCAGCGGTTTCCTGTTCGAGCTGACCGCGCATCAGGCCGCGCAGCTGTTCGATGCTTTCCAGACCGAGCTGCTTGGCAAATTCGTCATTCGCCACGAATTCGCCGGGAACTTTGACAGCCTTTACGGTGATGTCGAACGTTGCGACCTGGCCCTTCAGATTGTCGGCAGGATAATCTTCGGGGAAGGTAACGTTGATGGTGGTTTCGTCGCCCGCGGCCACGCCAACCAGTTGCTCTTCGAAACCGGGAATGAAACGGCCGGCGCCCAATTCGAGCGGAGCATCTTCGGCCGTGCCGCCGTCAAAGGCCACACCATCCAGTTTGCCGACAAAGTCGATCACGATCTGATCGCCGCTGCGCGCCTTGGCACCGGCTTCGGCATCGGAAAAGCTCTTCTGGCCCTGCGCGATGCGGGCCACGGCTTCTTCGACTTCGGCGTCGGTAACGGGAACAACCAGCTTTTCCAGCACAAGACCGTCGGTCGATGGTGCCGCGATGACCGGCAGGACTTCGAGCGAGACATCGAGTTGGGCGTCTTTGCCCTCGTCATAGCCGTCAGCCAGCGACACTGCAGGCTGGGTCGCGGGGCGCAGCCCCTGATCAGCAACAAGCTTGTCGAGCGCTTCGCGAATCGTGGTCTGCAGGGCTTCCTGGTGGATTGCCGGACCGTGCAGTTTGCGCACAAGGTTGACGGGCACTTTGCCGGGGCGGAAGCCGGGCATACGCACTTGCGGCGCGATCTTCTTGATCTCGCCTTCGATCCGCGCGGCAATGTCCGCAGCCGGAATGGTCACGGAAAAGGCGCGCTTGAGGCCCTCGTTGCTGGTTTCGACGATCTGCATCTCGGTTAGATCCAACTCTCTTGTCGACGTCCGTGCCACGGGACATCGTGTCATGTTCGAAAAAGCGGAGCCGGGCCAACGGCTCTGGTGCGGGCGAAGGGACTCGAACCCCCACATCTTGCGATACTGGAACCTAAATCCAGCGCGTCTACCAGTTCCGCCACGCCCGCGTCCGACGAAAGGCGAGCGCCGCCCCTATAGCAGCCGAATTAAAAGGGCAAGCGGTCGCTTTATCGTGCGAGACCCAACAGCGAAGCCAGCCAGCCGACGCGTTGCAGAGCATTCGGCGCGGCGCCTGTGACCGGGGTCGCCAGACCCGCGCATTCGAGGCAATAGGCTTGCGCACCATGGCCACCCACCAGCCGGTCAAGATCGCCAGCAAATTGCCCGGCCACTGCCAGTCGGGCCATGGCAACCCGCCCGACCAGATCGTGGCCTGCGGCGCGCGTGCTGTCATCCGAAGTGCCGCTGTCGCCGTCATCGTTGAAAATCTGTTGCAGCACCCCGGCAAACGAGTCCGATGCATCGCCCAGAAACACCGGATGATACTTCGCCATGCCGGCGCGTTGCGCGGCCCACGCTACAGCCTGATCAAGATCACCAAATTCGTCTACCAGCCCCAGTTGCCGCGCAGTCCCGCCATCCCAGATGCGGCCTTGCGCAATGGTGTCGACTGCTTCGGGGGTCTTGTGACGCGATGCCGCGACCAGCCCGACAAACCGGCGATAACCCATGTCGATTTCCGATTGCAGCACGCCTTCCATCGTCGGGCTGAGCCCGCCCAACACATCGGGCTGGCCCGACAAAGCAGTGGTACGCACCGCATCGGTGCCAATGCCAAACTTGCCCAGCGCATCTTCAAACGTCGGGATCACCGCGAAAATGCCGATCGATCCGGTAATCGTCGTCGGCTCGGCAAAGATGCGGTCGGCCGGTGTGGAAACCCAGTAGCCACCGCTGGCGGCAAGCCCGCCCATTGACACCGCAACCGGCGCGCCTTTGGCTTTGAACCGAACGATCGCACTGCGGATGCGTTCAGACGCCAGCACCGAACCACCCGGCGAATCGACCCGCACGACCAGCGCAGAATAGGCCCCACTCGCCGCCGCCTTGTCGATCAGCGCCGCGATGCGATCGCCGCCGGCCGTGCCCGGACCAGCTTCCCCATCAACGATCTCGCCCGCCACGGTCACGACCGCAACCGGCTTGCCCGCATCGGGCGCATGCAGACGGGCCAGATACGTGCTGTACCGCGTGGCTTTGTACGCCATCGCACTGTCGGTTTTGTCGTTACCGACGATTTCGGCAACGCGTTTGCCGAAATCCGCCTTGTCGCCAATTTTGTCGGCCAGCCCTGCCGCCACAGCCGCCTTGGCCGCATCGCCACCCGAAGCGGCCAGCCATTTGACCGGATCAGCAGTCACCAGCGCCAGATTGGCGCGCGGCCGCGCGGTTTTCACCTCGTCCTGCCAATCATGCCACAAGGCGCCATAGACCTGATTTTCGGCCTGCCGCGCTTCGGGCGAGAAATTGTTGCGAACATACGGTTCAACCGCACTTTTGTAAGTGCCGACCTTGAACACGTGTGCCTTCACTTTCAGGCGATCGAGCAAGTCGTGATAAAACAACATCGTGCCACCCGGGCCGCGCAGCATCACCCCACCGAGCGGATCGAGCCACACTTCGCTGGCATGCGAGGCCAGTTGGTAGGCGCCATCGTCATACAGCACCGCACGCACCAGTACCGGCTTTCCGGCGTGGCGCACTTTGTCCATTGCCGCACCGATGCGCGACAATGTCACCCGGCTTGCTCCGCCAAAATCTTCGAGATCGAGCGTGACCGCATGAATGCGGCCATCACCCGCCGCCGCTTCGATCACCCGCACCAGATCGCGCAACACATATTGCCGGCGCGTTTTGCCACCGCCCAGCAGGAACGCGCCCGCTTCGACCTTGGCGCGTTCTTCGACCACGGGTCCGTCCAGCGTTATCGCCAGCGCGCCTTCCTGGACATGACTGCCGGTTGGTCGCATCGACAAAGCAGCGGACAGGCCACCGAAAAACAGCAGGAGCAGGAGCAGGACAAGCCCATCCTTGATGGCGACGAGGATCTTCCAGACGGTGCGTGCAAATTTCATGGGGGATATCTAGGTGCCCTTGCGCGATTGCGCCAGCCGAAACACTTGGCAGAAGGGGTAACTCTGCCTACCGGATGATCTTCGATGCAACCATCGGCCCCCACCCCATCGCCCATCCTTTCGCCAGCGCGCGAATACCCCGCAGGCGGCTATGCCTTTCCGCATCGCGATCTGACCGGAATAGGCCAATTGGCCCGGCACGAGATCCTTTATCTGCTGGATGAGGCGGAACAGTGGTTCGAGCTGAACCGGCAATCGCAGAAACGCGCGGGGCTCCTGTCGGGCCTGACCATCATCAACGCCTTTTTCGAAAACTCGACGCGCACGTTGCTCTCGTTCGAAATCGCCGGGAAACGGCTTGGTGCCGATGTGGTGAACATGCATGCCGCCACTTCGAGCGTGAAAAAAGGCGAAACGCTGATCGACACTGCGATGACGCTCAACGCCATGCGCGCCGATGCCATCGTGATCCGCCATGCCAGTTCGGGCGCGGTGCGGCTGATCGCGGGCAAAGTGGATTGCCCGGTGCTCAACGCCGGCGACGGACAGCACGAACACCCGACCCAGGGATTGCTCGATGCGCTGACCATTCGCCATGCGCTGCACTTGCCGCGCGGCAGCGATCTCAACGGGCTGAACGTAACGATCTGTGGCGACATCCTGCACAGCCGGGTCGCCCGGTCGAACATCCTGTCGCTGACCGCTTTGGGTGCAACCGTGCGGGTCTGCGCGCCACCCGCGCTGATGCCGACCGAAATCGAAGCCATGGGCGTTGACGTGTTCCACGATTTCGACGCCGCGCTCAATGGCGCGAACATCGTCATGATGCTCCGGCTGCAGCAGGAACGGATGCAGGGACAATTCATTCCCTCTCCACGCGAATATCGCCATTTGTACGGGCTGACGCTGGATCGGCTGGCGCGGGCCGAGCCCGATGCGTTGGTCATGCACCCCGGCCCGATGAACCGGGGTATCGAAATCGACAGCGAGGTGGCCGACCATCCGACACGCAGCCTGATCACCGATCAGGTCGAATGCGGGGTGGCCATCCGCATGGCCTGTCTGGATGTGCTGACCCGACGCACGCGTAGTGTGCCAGGCTGGGCCGCGCTGACTGGAGACGCCGCATGATCCCGCATCCTGTCACGATCAGGGCTGGCCGGCTCGTGCTGCCCCACGGCCAGCCTGTTCCGGGCGCCATCCGTCTGGCCAAGGGACGGATTGTCGGATTGGGCGATATCTCCCCCGAACCCGGCGACACTGTCATCGAGGCAGCGGGCCAATTGATCACGCCTGGTCTGGTCGATCTGGGCGTGTTCGCGGTCGATAAACCGGCGTTTCATTTCGGCGGGATCACCCGCGCCGCGTTGATGCCCGATCAGGGTCCGCCGCTCGATCACCCGGCGCGCGTACGGTTTGCGGCCCTGTCGGGAAAGCCCGATATGTGGGTCCACCCGCTGGCTGCCGCTACGCGCGGGCTCGAAGGTATGGAACTGGCCGAACTGGCGTTGATGCGCGATGCCGGTGCGCGCGCGGTGGCAACTGGCCGACGCTGGATCGACGATTCGGGGGTCATGCTGCGGCTGCTGTCCTATTGCGCCATGCTCGGGCTGATCGTGGTCACGCATGCCGAAGATGCGGGCATAACCGGGGCGGCTGTGGCGACAGCCGGTGAAATGGCCACCCGGCTGGGCTTGCCGAGCGCGCCGGCAGAAGCCGAAGCCTTGGCCGTAAACCGCGATATCGCGCTGGCTGAGATGACCGGCGCGCATGTCCATTTCCGCCAGGTGACCACCGCGCGCGCGCTCGATCTGGTCCGTGCAGCCAAGGCGCGGGGCATCCGCGTAACAGCTGGAGTGACCCCTGCGCATTTCATGTTGTCGGATCTGGAACTGGCGAATTTCCGCACGTTTAGCCGAATGTCGCCGCCCCTGCGACAGGATGCTGACCGCCGTGCGGTGGTCGCAGCGATTGCTGATGGTACGATCGACGTGATTGCCTCCGGCCACGACCCGCGCTGCCCCGAAGACAAGCGTTTGCCGTTTGCCGACGCCGAGCCGGGCATGGCCGGGGCCGAAACGCTGCTGCCGCTTACGCTGACACTGGTGCGTGATGGCCACATCGATATGGCCCGCGCGTTCGATCTGCTGGCAGGTGCGCCCGCACGGTTGCTGGCGGTCGAGCTGGCAGGGTCGGCGCCCCTGGCCGTGCGGTCGATCCGGGCCACCCTGCGCCGTGAGCTGGTCGACGAGTTTGCCGCCATGGTCGACCACGAGCGTTCCGAGCAGCTGCGGCTGATGGAGACGGCCGACTTCCGGGAGGGGATCGCCGCCTCCCTGGACCGCCGACCACCGGAGTT
>CAIPWG010000470.1 GCA_903868655.1 uncultured Sphingomonadales bacterium | reverse complement strand
TCAAGCTCGATCGGAGCTTACTAGACGTGAATTAAAGCGAAAGCGCGTTCAGGTTCGATCTCTTACTCAGGAGATTGATGATGATGAAGGTGGCGGAACTTTTGCGCTCAGCATCATGGGCCTGATTGACGAGTACCAGAGCAGGGAAAACTCGAAGCATGTACGGCGAGCGATGGAAGCCAATGCTCGCGACGGATTCCAGAATGGCGGCACAGTACCATTTGGATATCGATTGACCGTCGCGGAAATGAGGGGACAGCGCCCAAAGCACAAATTTTCCATATCTGAAAAGGAAGCTGTCGTTATCCGCGATATTTTTAAGCGGCACGTAGACGGTTGTGGAACGAAACAAATAGCCTCAGACTTAAACTCTGAAGGTTTAAGAACCAGAAAGGGTTCTAAATGGGCTCCTAATTTGATCTATAATATTCTAACCAATGAAACTTACGTTGGTAGAAAATATTTTAAAGGCCGAGACCCCGTTACAAAGGAAATAAAACCAAAAGATCAATGGATTTTAGTAAGTTGTCCCGCGATTATAGACGAGGATACATTTAACACTGTTCAAAGCCAGCTTGCGAAACGAGCCCCAAAAATTACTGCGCCGAGAACAACAACGAGTCCAGTTCTTTTGGGCGGGATAGCTCAGTGCGGCGCATGTGGGCAAGCGCTTATGCTTTCAACCGGCACAAGCCGAACCGGTGTCGTCCACCGGTACTACAAATGCGCTGGCAAGATTCTGCATGGCCGATGTGCTGGGGAGCGTCCAACTACGATCAGAGAAGGCGATCTCGACGAGATTGTCATGCAGGCGCTCGCAGACGAGCTACTGACACCGGAGCGTATTCAATCAATCGTCGCAAGGGTAGCAGACAAGCGCCAAGAATCCCAAAGCGAGGCCGAGTTGCGGCTGCACGATCTCAAGCAGCAGCTTGTTCGTGTGAAAATGGCGGAAAAGACGTTGTGGACGGTCGCGACGACGGGTGGTTTGGAAGCCTTGGCAAGTTTTAAAGAAAAAATCGCCGAACTGGCGGAGGAGCGCGAAGCGCTCAGCCGAAACATTGTAACTCAACAGGCCATGCTGAAAGCGGCGATTTCGCCGGTTACGCTCGGTCGTGCCACAGATACTTCGACCAAGCTGCGCGGACTCATCCAGAGCCTCGATGTGCAGGTTCGACGACGATACGTCAGAACCTTTGTGTCGAGGGTCATAGTGGAACCGGATGATGTTTATATATTCGGGCCGGATGTGACCATTGCCAAGGCGGCAAACGACATGGACCTGAGCGGAGATGTGTTGGTTCGTGGTTTTAACGGTAAATGGCAGGAGTGGAGGGATTCGAACCCCCGGCCCTCGGTTTTGGAGACCGATGCTCTACCAGCTGAGCTACACTCCTGCATCCGCGCGGCATTGCCGCCCGAAGAGCGTCGCCCATAGTGGGTTGACGAAAGGGATGCAACCGGAGAGATGGTCATTTAAATCAGCCATGGCGCGCGAAGACCCACAAACCATCCCGTCCGAGCTTTTGCTGCGGGCCTATCGCGCCGGGATATTTCCGATGGCCGACAGCCGGGTCGACCCCGAAATCTATTGGGTCGAGCCCAAAATGCGCGCAATTCTGCCGCTCGACCGATTTCGCCTGTCGCATTCACTGGCGCGCACGCTTCGCCGGGGGCGGTTCCGGGTCAGTTGCAATACCGCGTTCGATGCGGTGATCGACCATTGCGCAGCACCCCGCCCCGATGCGCAAGACAGCTGGATCAGTGCGCGCATCCGCGAAAGTTATCGCGAATTGCACCGGTTGGGGGCCGCGCATTCGATCGAAACCTGGATGACCGGACCAGACGGTACAGATCAGCTGGTGGGCGGATTGTACGGGGTTGGCTTTGCGCGCGTATTTTGCGGCGAAAGCATGTTTTCAAGGGCTTCGGACGCATCGAAAGTGGCGCTGGCCTGGCTGGTCGCAGCCCTACGCCGAGGTGGGGGGGAATTGCTCGATTGCCAATTTACCACCGCGCATCTGGCATCACTGGGCGCGATCGAAATACCACAGGCAGACTATTTGATTTTGCTCGCGCAGGCGTGCCGACCGTGGCGGCCGGGCGAACGGACGCTTTATTCGGGTGCGGGCTGTTCCACCGGGGCGTCATCATCGCCTGCGGACACGGGCGCAGGTTCGCTTTTGACCTTGGGCTTTGCCGCTCTGGAAGCGGATGCAGCCGGGTCTTCCTCTTCGCCCGGAAACTTCATCGCACAATCTTTGACCCAGACATCATAGACCGGGTGCTCAACCAGATTGAGCGATGGCGCATTCTTGAACAGCCAGCCCGAAAACACTTTGTGCCAGCTCAGCTTTTCTTGCGTGCTGGCGCGTTCTTCGACGAACAGCTGAACAAATGCGCCGGTTTCCTGCGGGTCTTCCCAGGGCGCAGTGCGCTCGCAAGCGGCCAGCTTTACGATCACGTTGCCCACCCGGCGCGATTCGCCGGGTTTGAGCATGATGTTTTGCGTGATGTTGTTGCGCTTGTTGATCAGGCCAATCGTCGCCACGCGGTCTTTGACCGGAGTGCCGTAATCGCTTTCAGCAACTCCGCTGGCCAGTGCCGAAGGACCTGCTGCCTCGGTCGCTTCGGCAGGCGGTGCGGTTTCGGCCTGCCGGCCGCACCCTGCGACAAGCAGTGCAAGCAGACACAGACACCCGATCGGACGAACAATCTGCGGGACCGGGCCAGACATCACAGCAACCGCGCGCGGTCAGAGCTGGTCGGGTGACCAGGCTTCGTAATCGCCCGTCGCAGGCGCGCGGCGACCACCACGCTCCAGCGCGCCCTGGGGCCTGTACGCTGCCGAAGTGCCGGTCGCATTGGGGGTGAATTCGACTTCCCAAACGCGCGGCGGCGGCAGGTTGCTTTCGGGCACGCCGTCAAAATTTCCGTGGAGCCAACCATGCCATTCAGCCGGCACGCGGCTGGCATCGTTGGCACCGTTATAGATCACCCAGCGACGCTCGCGTCCGGCAAACGGATGACCCTTTGGAAAGGGCTTTACCGCGCGGTAATAGATATTGCCCTTCGCATCTTCGCCCACGCGCACGCCATGCCGCGCGCTGTCGAGCCAGGTGCCAAAGGTGGCGCCGTTCCACCAGGTGAAGATTGTGCCGAGGATGCTCATGGCTGCTGCGCTTAGCCCTTTCCGGGTGGTAGAAGCAAGGTGGGTTTGTGGTCGCGGTCAGCACCAATCGACCTACCAGGTCACAGTGTCACCGGGTTTGAGACCAATTTCAGCGGCATGGCCCGCATTGAGTTCGAGCACGCAACCGGCATCGCCGAGCGATGGCAGTGACGTTTCGTCATAAGGCACCGCATTGGCAGCGATATTCAACACTTTGTGATCGGCGCCGATGAAAATGATATCGAGCCCGATGACTGTGTTGCGCATCCAGAACGCAGCGGGGCGTGCCGGAACCATGGGGAAAATCATGCCTTCGTCGGCGCCCATTGTGGTGCGCCACATCAGGCCACGCGCCTGTTCAAGCGACGACGCGGCGACTTCGACCTGAAACACATGCGCGCCTTTGGCAGTCATGACTTTCAGCGGGATGACCGCGAGGCCTGATTGCGGATGGATTCGGGTTTCGGCGGCGGCGGTCGACGCTGCAGCGGTGGCACCAGCAGAAACCGGCGAACACGCGGCAATCCACACGAGCAGACTGCTGGCGGCAAGCACACCGGTCAGCGTGGCAAAGGTCTTACGAATCATCGGCTTCATCCACCCATTCTTGTGCTGCGTCAGTATCAGCCGCATCGATCAGCGCGCAAGCAGCGCCCAGGGAATGCCCCGCGCGCACCATCGCCGCGACCTGCCTCGCCCGCGTCGCGGGATCAAGCCTGCCAGCCGGTCTATCCCCATCATGGGCTGAACCGTTGCCGAACGGCCCCAGGCGTCGACGCCGGGCAAAAGCCAATGCCGCCACGCGGCGTTCATGCTGGCTGCCGCTGGCTTGTGCGACCAGGGGCGCATCGATCCCGTCGCGATTCAGCGTTTGGGCGATTCGCCGCGCGCCAAAGCCGCGCCGCAACAGCCCCGCGCCGCGCGCCATGGCAAACCCGGCGTCGTCGATATAGCCGCGCGCGATCATGCCTTCAACCAGAGCCGCCACATCGGGTACCCCTTCGCCTGCCCAGCCGCGTTCGCGGATCTTGCGTTTCAGGTAATCGGACAGGCGCCCCGCGCTGGTGGCAAAACGCGCGACATAGGCCAGCGCCATCTCGTCGAGACGCGCCTGATCAAGCGGCTGAGCCACCTTTCGTCGGCGGGTGCGGCCTTGATCGCGATTGTCATCCATCGTCACGCCTTATTCATGCCACAGTCGCGTATAAAGGAGAACTCTGGCCTGATACGCCCAATTATGCCATCGGGCCGCCGCAAGCTTGCCAAGACCACACCATACCCGGGGTAGCAGATGACCGTTTCCGAAGCCGTCCGCGATGTGGGGGCGCTCGTGCCGACACCCAATGACGACGCGCAACCGCGTCGCTTTGCCGATTTCGCCACGTTTTGCGATGCGCTCGATTATGCCGCCCTTGGTGACCGCGGCTTCAATTTTCACGATGCGCGTGGCGCTCTGGCACGCGTATACCCCTATTCACAATTGCGCACCGATGCCTTGGTCGCGGCACAACAGCTGATCGCGCTGGGGATCAAGCCGGCCGACCGGGTGGCGTTGATCGCCGAAACCGGCCCCGAATTCGCCGCGCTGTTTTGCGGCACGATCTATGCCGGTGCCTGGCCTGTGCCGCTGCCGCTGCCCACCAGCTTCGGCGGCAAAGACAACTATATCGACCAGATCACGGTGCAGCTGGCCAGTTCAGATCCGCGGGTACTGCTGTACCCGGACGAAATCGGCGCGATGTGCGCAGTGGCCGCCGAACGGCAGGGCTGCCCCGGTTACAGTTGGGACGATATCGCCGCAATTGCGCCAGCCACCGACGATCTGCCCGCTGCCGATCCCGATGCGATCAGCTATTTGCAATATTCCAGCGGTTCGACCCGCTTTCCCCATGGCGTTGCCGTGACCCATCGCGCCCTTTTGGCCAATCTTGCCGGGCATTCGCACGGAATGAAAATTCAGGATGGCGACCGCTGCATCAGCTGGTTGCCATGGTATCATGACATGGGGCTGGTCGGTTGTTTCCTGTCGCCCATTGCCAACCAGGTCTCAGTCGATTTTCTGCGCACCGATGATTTTGCGCGCCGCCCACTGGCGTGGCTCGACATGATCAGCCGCAATGCGGGAACCACCGTGTCGTATTCGCCGACATTCGGCTACGATATCTGTGCACGCCGCATTTCGAGCCAGACCCATGTGGCCGAACGGTTTGACCTGTCACGCTGGCGGATTGCCGGAAATGGCGCCGACATGATCCGGCCTGACGTGATGCAGGGTTTCGTCGACGCTTTCGCGCCAGCCGGTTTCAAAGCCAGCGCCTTCCTGCCCAGCTACGGCCTGGCCGAGGCCACGCTGGCCGTTACCGTAATGCCCCCGGGCGAAGGAATCCGCGTCGAACTGGTCGAAGAAGAACGCTTGTCGGGCAGCCCGCGCGATTTGTCGCGGCCTGCGCGTTATCGTGCGATCGTCAATTGCGGGCTGCCTGTGCGCGGGATGGAAGTGGTCATTCGCGGCGAAGACGGCAATCCCGTGGCACACCACCATATCGGCAAAGTGTGGTGCCGGGGTTCATCGGTCATGCACTCGTATTTCCGCGACCCCGAATCGACCGCAGCCGCCATGGTCGATGGCTGGCTCGATACCGGCGACATGGGGTATCTCAACACCCAGGGCTATCTGTTCATCGTCGGACGGGCGAAGGACATGATCATCATCAACGGCAAGAACCACTGGCCGCAGGATATCGAATGGGCAGTCGAACAACTGCCCGGTTTCCACCAGGGTGATATCGCCGCCTTTTCGATCGAAACCGAAAACGGCGAAGAAGCGCCTGCCGTGCTGGTCCATTGCCGCGTGTCCGACCCGGCCGAACGCCTGCGCCTGCGCGATCAGATTCGCGACAAAGTTCGCGCCATTACCGGCATGAACTGCGTCGTCGAACTGGTACCCCCGCGCACATTGCCGCGGACCAGCTCGGGCAAGCTCAGCCGCGCCAAAGCCAAGAAGCTTTATCTGACCGGCGAAATTGCGCCATACGATCTGGCGGCTTGACCGGCCAGGCATCGGTCAAAACGGGATAGGTGTTCCGTCCCAGGCGAAGAAGCCACCGCTGTCTGCCGGGGTCAATCCATCAACCACGCGTAGCAGCGCCGCCGCACTGGCGTCTGGCGTGAACAGCTGATCGGCCGCGACCCCGCGCTGAAATGGCGCGGATAACGCGGTTGCAACGGTCCCGGGATGCAGCGCCGCAACTGCCGCGTGGGGGTGTGTACGTGCCCATTCAATGGCAATCGTACGCATCAACATGTTGAGCGCCGCCTTTGACGCGCGATAGGCATGCCAGCCACCCAGCCGATTGTCGCCGATTGAACCCACCCGGGCCGACAATGCGGCGAAGACACTGGCGCGATCGCGCGGCATGCTGGCCTGCACCGCGCGTGCAATCATGGCCGGCACAATTGCATTGTCGGCAAATTGTTCGGCCAGTGCTGCAGGAGTCAGCTGCCGCAGCGCTTTTTCAGGTCCGCTGCCATCGGCGCGGGTCAGCCGGCCAGTCGTGACCAGCACCCGGTCAAGCGTGCCGCCGAAACCGGCAACCACTTGTGTCAGCGCGATTTCATCCATCGCGTCAAACTGGAACGGCGCAATCCGGGGACCTTGGGGCACCGCGCCGCGCCGCGATCCGGCAAAAACCACTTCAACATCGTCGCGTGCGGCCAATTGGCGCACCACGGCGGCACCGATCCCGCCAGAGGCTCCAAAAACCGCGCATCGCATCATCGTCGTTTCGCTTTCCATGCCATCGGATCGGTTGCGATCCGCATGACCGCCGCCAAAACCGCCTCATCCCGAGATCGCACTTCGTCGAGCACACC
>CAIPWG010000469.1 GCA_903868655.1 uncultured Sphingomonadales bacterium | reverse complement strand
CGGCACTCGATCTGGCGCGCACAGTGGTCCGCGCGCCCGCCGATGGCGTCGCCACACAAGTTACGCGCCTGCAAATCGGTCAGATGGCCTTCCCGGGCGTGCCCATGGTATCGGTCGTCAAAGACGATGGCACCCGGGTCGAGGCCAATTTCAAGGAAACCGATCTCGGCCACATTCGCCCGGGTCAACGCACCGATGTTACGCTCGATGCCTATCCGGGCCTGGTGCTCAAAGGCCATGTCGATTCGATCGGTGCAGGCACAGGCGCGGAATTTTCGGTGCTGCCGGCGCAAAACGCCACGGGCAACTGGGTCAAAGTCGTGCAGCGGGTACCAGTGCGCATCGCGATAGACACACACAGCGACCGCCCGTTGATTGCCGGGCTCAGTTCGACAGTGACGATCCACACCGGCAAGGATTAAGGCCAGCCATGGCCCAATCCGACCTGCCTCCGCTGCGCGTTGCAAACCGCCCATTGCTGCTGGTCGGTGTGATGGCGGCGATGATCATGCAGACGCTCGACACCACGATTGCCAATGTTGCGCTGCCGCATATGGCCGCTTCGCTGGGCGCGACGCGCGATACGATCACCTGGGTGCTGACCAGCTATGTGCTGGCCTCGGCCGTGGTCTTGCCACTGGCCGGATGGTTGGTCGATCGGGTCGGGGTGCGGCGCCTGCTGCTGGTTTCGGTTACAGTATTCACGCTGTCATCGATGTTGTGCGGCGTGGCGCAAAGTCTCGATCAGATGGTGCTGTTCCGCATCCTGCAGGGAGTTGCAGGCGCATTCCTGTCACCCCTGGCACAGACTGTCATTCTCGATACCAGCACGGCCGCCAAACGCCCAAGGATGATGTCGATCTATACCCAGGGTGTGATGCTTGGGCCGATTTCGGGCCCGATCATTGGCGGTTATCTGACCGACAATTTCAACTGGCGCTGGGTGTTTTACGTCAATCTGCCGGTGGGGATCGGCTGCTTTATTCTGTTGTGGCTGTATATGCCGAAAACCCCACTGCGCGACCGCAAGATTGATTTGTTTGGCTGGTTGTTGATCGCGGCCGCCGTGTCCGGCCTGCAACTCGTGCTTGATCGCGGGCAGGATCGTGATTGGTTTTCCTCAGCCGAAATCGTGATCGAGGCCGTCATCGCCGTCTCATGCCTATGGATGGCACTGGTCCACCTGACTACCGCGCGTGCCCCACTGTTTCCCAGGGAGATATTCCGCGACCGCAATTTCACGATCGGTCTGGTGTTCACATTGCTGATGGGGCTGGTGATGATGTCGGTCATGGCGCTGTTGCCCGGTCTGATGCAGCAGATCTATGGCTATAGCCCGATGCAATCAGGCCTGTTGCTGGCGCCGCGCGGGGTCGGCATGTTGTTGTCGATCACGCTGTTTGGTCGCTGGATGGCGCGGGTTGATCCGCGGCTGCAACTTGGCATCGGCCTGTGCCTGATGAGCCTTTCGCTGTGGCTGATGGCGCATTGGTCGGTCGACATGCCGCGCATGCCGATCGTGCTGAGCGGCGTGATTCAGGGTGTCGGCCTCAGCTTTTCATTCATGCCGGTCAACCTGATAGCGTTCGCTACGCTGAACCCGCGGTATCGCACCGATGCGTCGGGCCTGACCAATCTGGTGCGCAATCTGGGTTCGTCAGTTGGCATCGCCGCAGCCGCAGTTCTGCTGGCGCGCAATGTACAAATCAATCACGCGGAAATCAGCAGCCGCCTGCCTGCGATGATTGCGCCGTTTCCCGGCGATATGAATTCCGCCTTTGCACCGTTCAGCGGCATGGTGCTCGGCACAGTCGATGCGATGGTCAACCAGCAAGCTGCGATGATCGCTTATCTCGACGATTTTCTCATCATGTCGTTCGGCTGCCTTGCCGCGATTCCGCTGCTGCTGCTGGTAAAACCCGGATCCCCGCCCAAAGGACAGAACGCAGCAGCTGCGGCAGCAGAAGGTGCGCACTAAGCGCGGGCGTCATATCCACTGGTCAAACCATTTTCCAATGCGCCAACTCGGGTATCCGCAATTCCTCACCATACTCGACGCTTTCGGTAACGACCGCGGCCGGGTCCACACAGATTTTCGCGCGGCACGTGCGGCAGGCGGAACTGCTCGCTTCGAGCCACCGTTGCAGATCCCACAGCTGGAGCGGTTTTTCATAGGCCAAGCCCACGAACTCATCCCCGATCCATTGAATTCTTGCAGCATAAGGCGCCAGCCCATCTACGTTTGCCGACAGGCTGACCCCCGCCGCAAAACCCTTATGACGCGGCACACGAAGCGCGATACCACCCGGTGAGATATTGAGCAGTTCGCCCGGAAACCGCAGCGATCCAGCGGTCAGAACCACCCGGGCACAGCGGTGAAAGCGCGGATATATCCGCCGCGCCTTGCCGATCCGCGCTGGCT
>CAIPWG010000468.1 GCA_903868655.1 uncultured Sphingomonadales bacterium | reverse complement strand
GCAGCACCAGATCGAACGACTGCTCCCTCGGACCGTCATCGCCTCGAGTCGACCCACAGTTGCACATCGGCCGCTAAGATTCTGCGCCTCAAAGCCGCCCCTCCTCGGTCTTCGGCGCCGCCAAGGAGCCTAGCGGCCACAGATTGTGCTGCTACTCGTGGCAGCCCAAGCCAGCCCTACTTCGCCTTCGCGCCGCTGTCGCGAACGACCTTGCCCAAGCGTAAGACGTCGGATTTGACCAATGCCGCAAGCTCGGCCGGCGGCATGCCCGAGAGGTTCAGGCCGAGATCGGTAAGCTTCTTCGCAACATCGGGCTGCTTCAGGATTTTTGCGATTTCGGTGTGCAGCCGCTCCACGATCGCCTTGGGCGTGCCCGCCGGAGCGAACACCGCCTGCCAGGAACTGAGCTCGAAGCCTGGCAGGCCTGACTCGGCGAGTGTTGGCACCTCGGGTACAACGCCCGACCGCTGTGCGGTCGTCACCGCAAGCGCGCGCAGCTTGCCGCTGCGTAAATGCGGCAGCGCAGTGGCGACGTTGTCCACCGCGATGAGAATCGTGCCGCCCAGCAGTTCGGGGATCATCTGCCCGCTGCCGCGATAAGGCACATGCTGCATTTGCACCCCGGCCATCGTTTTGAAGAGTTCACCCGAGATGTGCTGTGAGGTGCCCATGCCTGCCGACCCATATGCGTATTTGTCAGGGTTTGCTTTGAGCAGGGCGATCAGCTCGCGCACATTCGATGCGGGCAGCCCCGGGTGGACGAGCAGCACATTCGGCCGCGAACCGTACATCGTGATCGGCTCTAAGCTCTTCACCGGGTCGTAGGGCAGCTTGCCGTAAAGCGTCACATTGATCGCGTGCGAACCGATGGTGCCGCCGCCGATCGTGTAGCCATCGGGCGGTGAACGTGCCAGCCCGGCCACTCCCACCGAGGCACCCTGGCCGGGCTTGTTCTCAAAAAGGATGGGCTGGCCTAGCACGCTACCGAGCTTCTCACCGACGACTCGGCCCAGGATGTCGGCCGTGCCGCCTGGCACGAAAGGCACGAAAGGCACGATAAATCGGATCGGCTTGTTCGGCCAGGGTGCCCGGGCCTGCGCGGCCGGCAACGCGAAGACCATGAGCGCGATGGCGCCAAGCATCGGGCGAACAATCATGTTGGTGTCCATCGAATTCCCTGACCCCCAGTTTAGGATCAGCGACCCTTCAGCCACAGCCCCGGAAAGACCCGCACCGGTGAAGCCGAATTCCTTGCGCGCTCAGCAGTGATAGTGATCATCCACCGAAGTCTTCCGGCAGACACCCATCCGACCGCCTACGGGAACCAGTAGCGGCAGCGGCTGTGATCATGTCAAATATGTGCCGCGCCTTGTGGGCTGCCCGATCTTCGGTTGAAAATGGATGCAATGCTCTCCACAAGAGAAGGATGCTATGAAACTTATTCGTTATCTGTTTGTTTTGCTGCTGTCCGGTATCTTTATACAATTCGCTCAGGCGGCGGAGTTGCGAATCTTTGCATCGGTCGCGATTAGATCGGCCTTCGATGAACTAGTGCCTCAGTTCGAAAAGGCAACCGGTCAGGTATTAGTGATCGAATGGGGGACCGGTGCTGCAATCAAGAAAATGATCGATGCGGGCGAAGCCTTCGATGTGGCGATCGCCATCCCATCCGTTTCGGACTCTCTCGTCAAATCCGGCGCACTATTGCCGCAACCAAGGCCAGTCGTGGGTGCCACCACGGCATCACTGGCTTACCGCGAAGGCACGCCGCGCCCAGAAGTCAGTTCACCCGAAGCGCTTAGGGAGGTACTCCTTCATGCCACCGGGATCTCCCTGAGTGACCCGTCGCTAGGGGGGGCGTCATCGAACTATTTCATGGCGGTAATCAAAGAGCTTGGCATTTCCGATTCGCTCGAGTCGAAGCTGCGTTTCACCAAGCCCGGCGAGGGGGCTGTTCCAGTGGGTGCCGGTACAACGCAATACGGCGTAGCCTTGAGCAGCGAGATTGCTGGAGTAGCCGGCGTCAGTGGGGTGCCAATCTTTCCATCTGATCAGCGCAGCACAACAATTCTTGTGGCCAGCATCGGGACAAAAACAGACAGGAAGGATGCTGCACGAGCGTTTGTCGAGTTCCTTACGAGCCCACAATCGCTGACGGTCTTGAAGGCTAGGGGATTTCCGGCGAGGTAGCTCTGCGGGGGGCCATTGAGCACGCCTGAACTGGATGCTCTTGAACGGCCGAAACAGGCCGGGTCCTGGTGGTCACCAGCGGCTGCTTCGCGGACACAGAACCTGAAAGAGGCCGGTCCGGGCGACGGGCAGCTTCGTAGAAGACTGACGGGTAGGTTTGGGTCGTGGGCTGACTCTGCCGAGTTCGATCAGCCAGCCGTAGAGCTGCCCTTCAAGTTGGCCGCCAGCAAAGCGG
>CAIPWG010000467.1 GCA_903868655.1 uncultured Sphingomonadales bacterium | reverse complement strand
TGCAGTCCGCAACAGCCGGCGATGCGCTTCAACCTGACTGTAATGCCCCCAAACCACGCGGGCCGGATATGGCACCAGATGCAGCCGGCCTGTGGCATGGCTGGCAAACCGGGCGCGGTGTTCGCGCCACAACGGCGATCCGGCGTCTATATGCAGCACTACGCGATCTTCGCTGTCGCTCCGCAGCAGGCGGTCGATCAGCTGCTGGAGCTGTTCGGCGTGGGCGTGGGCCATAATGGCATAGACCAGTCGCATGGCGCTACTCAGGCTGTCAGTGGCTTCAACCGGCGGACCAGCTGCAGGCCGATGTCCACAAGCTCGTCATGAAGCGGGTGGCGTAGCATCCACAAGGCCACGGTCCACATGGCCCCACCCACCACAGCCAACGCGGCCAGCATGACAAGCCCGCAGTTGGCGAAGTCTGCCATCAGTATGCTGGCCAGAGCCAAGGGCGCGACAGCCGCAAGCGTGGCGGCCAACCCCTTTGCATAAACCGGAACCAGACGAACCAAGGGTAGGCCGATCAGCCCGCAGACGAAGCTGATGTAGATCAGGAACCACACCACGCCATAGGCAATCCGCGAGGCCGCGGCCGCCTCAACCGACCACGATGCACCGACCACCAGCAGGATGATCGATGCCAAAGTGTCAAGAATGTTGCGTACCGTCAGGCTCCGGATCGCGCCATGCAGGATGGGGATGTCGATCTGCATTGGCACCGCCTCGAACAGCATTTCACTCAGCGCTATCAGTTTCAGCACCGGTGCCACGGCCATCCAGCGCGGACCAAACAGCGACTGGACGAGGGGCTCTGCGCCGACGGCAAGACCGGCCATGACGGGCCAGGTTCCCGCGGTGAAGCAGCCGACGATCCGCAAATAGGGTTCGGCCAGCGGATCTCCCTGGCGTTTGAGCCGCGCAAAAGCGGGATAGAGCACAGAGCCAATGGCGCCAGTGACCAGTGAGCGCAGTTGCGTCGCGAGCCCGGTCGACCGCGAATAGATACCGGTAACGGTCAGGCTCAGCAATTTGCCGACAATGAGGTCGGCCGATCGGGAACCCGCCGCACCTATCACCGACAGACAGCTCGATTGCCAGCCGAACCGTGTGATTTTCGAAAGACCGCGCCATTGCGGGGGAAACGGCAGCGATGGGCGGAACATTTGCGTGGTGAGCGTGCGCGCCATGCTGGCGGTGACCATGCCCAACGCCAATGCCATTGATGAATAGCCGGCAGCAGCGAGCCCGATCACTGTCGTCGCTTGCACGATGGCGCTGGTAACATTGACCGCAAAGATCCGGTTGAATGCCATGTCGCGCGACAACAGCGCATACGGCACGATCGAAAACGGTGAGAACAGATAGCTGAGTGCGATGATCGTCATGATCGGCGCCAGCGCTAGATTGTGATAGAGCATTGCCAGCAAAGGTGCGGCCAGTGTGAGCGCCGCCGCCGTTGCCCAGGAAAAAATGATCGCGACCGACGAACAGCGTGTGATTTCGTCACGATCGAGCACGTGCAGGGCCGTGATATAGCGGGTCAATCCGAAATCCTGAAACACCGACAGCATCAGGGCTGCAGCCAAGGCGATAGAAAACAGCCCCACCTCGGCCGGCGCGAGAAAAAACCGCGAGACCACGACAGACGAGACGAATTGAATGCCAAACGCCAGATATTGGCCCGCGATGGCCCAGGCGGCGGCACTGCGCACGCTGACTGTGGCTTGGTCGGGTTTGGCTCGGTCAGCCAAGACGGTGTGCCGTGCTGGTCAACAAAGTCGCGGTCAGTCGCAATGCGCGCAGTGGGTATCCGAAGCAGACAAGGCGAACGACAGTGCGCCAAAGACCAGGACAACGGCCGCCCTCGCGAACATACCGGCTCAAAATGGTGAACCCGTCACCGCCCAATGCCTTGCGTGAATAGAGCAAGGCCGGTGCGACACGGGCGCGCACGGCGTGCGCCACGCCAGGTTTCGAAAATAGTTGGTCGAGGTCGTCGATCGGTGGCAGCTGGGCAAGCCCTGCCGTGGGATCGTTTCTGCCGGCGCGGCGCTCGGCATAAGCGATCCGCGCAATGGCGGCATTGATCTGCTGCTCTGTCGCGTGACGCTGCGAAACCTGCGCACTATAATGGCGATAGCGCAGCAAACGCTCGGGCAAATTGGCAAGTTGTGTTCGAGTGGCCAGGCGCAACCACAAATCCAGGTCTTCACAATGCCGGAATGCCGGATGGTATCCGCCGACGGACTGTACCAGTTCGCGCCGGAACATCACGGCGGGGTGGCACATGAGGTACGCACCGGATTCGATGCCGGCGATGAAGGCGGCATGATCGACCGGATGATCCTCGATGTTCAAAGGATAAGGCGCGCCGTTTTCATCGATGTCTTCAGCCCATGTGCCGAGGACGCCGATTTCAGGGTGAGCATGCAAAAACGCGAGCTGGCGTTCGAAGCGCAGGGGCATGCATATGTCATCGGCATCCATTCGCGCGACCAGCGGTGCGCGTGCTGCTGTCAGCAATTCATTCAGGCTGGCAATTAACCCCTGGTTCTCACGGGCGATGAGATGAATGCGAGAATCGCGTGCGGCATACTGTGCGGCGATGTTGCGGCTGGCATCGAACGAACCGTCGTCGATAATCAAGAATTCGAAATCGGCAAAAGTCTGCGCCAGCACGCTCTCGATAGCCGCAGCCAGAAACCGTTCCCCATTGTAGACACTCATGACCACACTAATGGTTGGTACGGAACGCTGCATGATTCACCTAGAATGGCGCGGTAGCGCGAGCGGAAACCTAGCCAATCGCAGTAAACAAAGGGTGTGGATTTACCATCCGCCCCGCAGTGTTGTTTTCACCAACAGATTCGGTCGCGCAATCACCATCTTTTGTCCTCTGGGAGCCTATTTTGGGCTAACAATTGTTATTAATCATACACTTGCAGAAGCATTTCAAAAAAAATACAGAATCTCGTTGACCGTCCGGCGCACCCTCCATATATGCCGTCTCACCAAGACGGTGTCGCCGGTTTTTCCGGAACTTAGCCGACTTGGTCGCCAAAATAAGCGGACACTCATCCCCCTGACCAAATCAGGGGAGGATGATTGGCCGCCTCATTCTGTCGGCGGTTCTTTGACATTGTTGATTAGATGAAGGGACATGTGGGCGACGGCGCCTGCTACCGGGGGTCTTTGGGCTCTGGTGTGCAGTTTAAAACAAGCCGATGTTTGCATGTCCTTCGTATC
>CAIPWG010000466.1 GCA_903868655.1 uncultured Sphingomonadales bacterium | reverse complement strand
TCGCTCTGCACATAGCGCGCGGCAGCGGCAAAGCCGATCGCTTCGGCAATCGCGGGGGTGCCTGCTTCAAAGCGCTGCGGCGCGGGCGCCCATGTGCTTTGCGCAAATGTCACGCGATCGATCATCGATCCGCCGCCCTGCCACGGCGGCATTGCGTCGAGCAGTTCGGCGCGCGCCCACAGCGCCCCGATCCCGGTCGGGCCATAAAGCTTGTGCGCGGAAAAGACGTAGAAATCGCACTGCATCGCAACCACATCGACCGGCAGACGGGCCACCGATTGACACCCGTCAATCAGGATTTTGGCCCCGACCCCGTGCGCCAGCGCCACCGCGCGCGGCACATCGAGCATGCTGCCCAGCACGTTCGATACGTGCGAAAAAGCCACCAGCTTGTGCGCCGGGGTCAACATGCGTTCGGCCGCATCGAGATCGATATGGCCGTCTTCTGTCAACGGGCAGACATCAATTTCAACGCCGGTGCGATCACGGATCAATTGCCACGGCACGATGTTTGAATGGTGTTCGAGCATCGACAGCAAGATGCGATCGCCGCTGCGCAGATTGGCCACGCCCCAGCTTTGCGCAATCAGGTTGATCGCTTCGGTCGCGCCACGGGTAAACACGACTTCGTGTTCTGCCCCGCCAATCAGACCCGCCACATCGCGCCGCGCCGCTTCATAGGCCAGAGTCATGTCCGCTGAACGGGCATAGAGCCCACGATGCACCGTCGCATAATCCGGCCCCAACGCGCGCGACACCGCATCGATCACCACCGATGGTTTCTGCGCGGTGGCGGCACTGTCGAGATAGTGCCAGCGCGCGCCCTCGGGCGTACGCAGTCCGGGAAAGGCATCGGCGCGGCTTGGCGCGATCACGCTCACAACAATTCCTCCAGCGCGGCCAACGCCGCTGTGGTCAGCCGTTCTTCATCGGCAGCACCGACGAATGCTTCGGCCAGATAGGCTTGCAACATCAGTGCCTTGGCAGCAGCAGGTGGCAAGCCTCGGCTAGCGAGATAAAACAGCCCCGCTTTGTCGAGTTCGCCAACGGCGCAGCCATGCGCGCATTTGACATCATCGGCATAAATCTCGAGTTCTGGCCGGGCATTGGCGGTGGCCCCGCGATCGAGCAGCATCGCGCGGATCGACTGTTCGCCATCGGTGCCAATCGCACCACGATCGACCACCACGCGCCCCAGATAATTGCCCGTGGCACGCCCGGCCAGCACTTGCCGGACAAGCTGTCGCGACATCGCATCGGGTTCGGCATGCACCACCTCGGTCACGATCTCGACAGTCTGTTCGCCCCCCGCAATTTGGGCTGCGCCCAGTTCGAACCGCGCGCCGCGCCCAAGCGTGACCCGAATTGCAACCCGGCCATAGCCGCGCGCAGCGTTCAACAGGTGAAATGCGAACACGGCGCCATCACCCAGCGTGACCGAAAAATCGTGGACTGCGGCGCTGTCGATCACCAGTGACCGCGCATCGGTTGCGCCCGCAGCCACCACGATGGTTTCGGTCGCAACCGGCCAAACCGCGGGCAAGGCCGCAAGGTCGGCATAGCGCCAGGCCTCGTCACGCCGGGTGGGAAGCGCGGTCATGCCACCACCGCCTCGTAGCCTTGCTCTTCGAGTTCGAGCGCCAGTTCGGCACCACCCGAACGCACGATGCGACCACCGGCCAGCACATGCACGAAATCGGGTTTCACATAATCGAGCAGGCGTTGGTAATGCGTGATCAACAGCACGGCCTTGTCGGGCCGCCGCATGATCGCGTTGATCCCTTCGCCGCAGACTTTCAACGCGTCGATATCCAGCCCCGAGTCGGTTTCGTCGAGAATCGCGAGCTTGGGGTCCAGAATCCCCATCTGCACCATTTCCGCGCGCTTTTTCTCACCGCCCGAGAATCCGACATTGACCGGACGTTTCAGCATTTCGGGATCAAGCTTGAGCAGCGCGGACTGTTCGCGCGCAAGTTTCAGGAATGCGCCGCCCGACAACGGACCTTCACCACGCGCTTTGCGCTGGGCATTGAGCGATTCGCGCAGGAACTGCACCATCGACACACCGGGAATCTCGACCGGATACTGGAAGCCAAGAAACAGCCCGGCCGCAGCGCGTTCGTGGGGTTCGAGCGCGAGCAGATCATGACCGTCAAAGTCCACGCTGCCCCCGGTCACCTCGTAACCCGGGCGTCCACCCAGAGTATACGCCAACGTTGATTTACCCGCGCCATTGGGGCCCATGATGGCGTGGATTTCACCTGCACCAATCGTCAGCGAAAGGCCTTTGAGAATAGACTTGTCAGCAATCGCATTGGACAGCTCGGTAATGGTCAAAAGTGACATGAAAATCGTTTCCGTTCAATTAGACAGCAGGCGTGACAAGACTGTCACCCCACCGAACCTTCCAGGCTGATGCCGAGCAGCTTTTGCGCCTCGACCGCAAACTCCATGGGCAATTGTTGCAATACTTCGCGGGCAAAGCCGTTGACGATCAGCGCCACTGCGTCTTCCTGGGCCAGTCCGCGCTGCATCGCGTAAAACAGCTGATCGTCGGAAATCTTCGAGGTGGTCGCCTCGTGCTCGATGATCGCGCTGGGGTTTTTCACTTCGATATAAGGGACGGTATGTGCGCCGCAGGTCGCGCCAAGCAACAGGCTGTCGCACTGGGTGTGATTGCGCACACCTTCAGCATTGGCTGCTACGCGAACGAGCCCGCGATAGGTGTTGTTCGAATGGCCCGCGCTGATGCCCTTGGACACGATCGTTGAACGGCTACCCTTGCCGTTGTGGATCATTTTGGTGCCGGTATCAGCCTGCTGGTGATTGTTGGTCACCGCTACCGAATAGAATTCACCGACACTGTCTTCGCCATTGAGCACGCAACTGGGGTATTTCCACGTGACCGCCGAACCGGTTTCGACCTGGGTCCACGAGACTTTGCTGCGCGCGCCCTGACACAGCGCGCGCTTGGTGACGAAATTGTAGATCCCGCCTTTGCCTTCGGCATCGCCGGGGTACCAATTCTGTACGGTGGAATATTTGATCTCGGCATCGTCGAGCGCGACCAATTCGACCACGGCAGCGTGCAACTGGTTTTCATCGCGCTGTGGCGCAGTGCAGCCTTCCAGATACGAGACGTACGCGCCTTTGTCGGCGACAATCAGCGTGCGTTCGAACTGCCCGGTGTTTTCGGCATTGATGCGGAAATAGGTCGACAGTTCCATCGGACAGCGCACGCCTTCCGGAATGTAGACAAACGTGCCGTCGGAAAACACCGCACAATTGAGCGCCGAAAAATAGTTGTCATGCATTGGCACGATACGGCCCAGCCAGCGCCGCACCAGATCGGGATATTCGCGGATCGCCTCGCTGATCGAACGGAAAATGACCCCGGCCGCTTCCAGTTCCTTGCGGAACGTGGTTGCCACCGACACGCTGTCAAACACCGCATCGACCGCGATCTTGCGCGCGCCTTCGACACCCGCCAGCACCGCCTGCTCGGCAAGCGGAATGCCCAGTTTTTCATAAATCCGCAGAATTTCAGGATCGACCTCGTCAAGGCTCTTGGGCCCGTCCTTGGTCTTGGGCGCGGCCCAGTAATACGCTGCCTGATAATCGATCGGGGGAATATTGAGCTTGGCCCAGTCGGGCATCGGCATGGTCAGCCAATGGCGATAGGCCTTCAGCCGCCATTCGAGCATCCATTCGGGCTCGTCTTTCTTGGCCGAAATATAACGAACCGTGTCTTCGGACAGGCCCTTGGGCCCGTATTCCTGTTCGATGTCCGATGACCAGCCGTGCTCGTAATCGGCCGCCCGCGCCGCCGCTTCACGCGCAGCCAAATCCTTTACGACGGGTTCGTGGTCAGTCATGCTTGCAACTCGATAATGGAGGGGGTGGCCGCAACGTGCGGCTTGGGGCCAGGTGCGGCCAATTGGCTCAAAGTCACGCCGGCCAGCGCCTGGCGCAAAACCGCATCAACCACCGGCCAGTGCGGACGCACCAGGCAGGCGCTTTCCAGCGAACAGTCATGCCGGCCCTTGTCGGTGCGCAGCCGGTCGCTGCACGCCGCCATGGCGATCGGCCCTTCGACGGCTTCGATAATGTCGGCCAGTGAAATGGCGGCTGCGGGACGTGCGAGTGTGAACCCGCCATGCGCGCCACGCACACTGCGCAACAGCTTGGCGGCCGACAGTTTGCTGACCAGTTTCTGCACGGTGGGTGCCGGCAATCCGGTTTCATCGGCCAGTTGCTGCGCGCTGATCCGCGCATGGCCGCAATGCCGTGCGGCGGCGGTCATGGTTACCACCGCGTAATCGGCCATACTGGACAGACGCATTGCGACCCACCTTTGAACCGGGCCGCGTTTGGACCCGCCAATCAAATCAGACTGATTCGATCCGGTTTATCTAGGTATCGCGCAAGGCTGTGACAAGATGCCCCTATTCACGCGTGTTCACGGACTCGCCCCGCGCCCGCGGGCGCCAAAAAAAATAGGCGACCGGCCCTTTGGGTCCGGCCGCCCTGAAGTCAGGTACCTGATACATCGCTGCATCAGGCCCTTCGGGTCGCATAGAAAGACCTAATCAGTGATGCGATTCGCGGATTGGATGTATGCGACAAAATCCATGACACAGCTGTAACATAACGCCTGGTCGCGCTCAGCCAGCGGCGTTTTTGTTGGCTGGGTCGGAATTTCGATCTTGGCTATGGCTCTGCCGTCGCCCAAGGTGGCCGCTTGTCCGGTCGCGTACCTTTATCATGATGTATTTTGCCCAATGACCTATCGCCTGTTGCGTCCCGTGCTGTTCACCGTTCCGGCTGAACCTGCTCACACCCTGACACTGGCGGCGTTGCAGCTGTTGCCCAAGCGCGGGCCGGTCCCGGCGATACCGATCTTGTCGCAACAGATTGCAGGTATCACGTTTCCCAACCCGGTGGGGCTGGCCCCCGGCTTCGACAAGAACGCGCAAGTGCCCGATGCGATGCTGGGCCTGGGTTTCGGATTTGTCGAAATCGGCACGGTCACGCCGCGCCCCCAGTCAGGCAATCCCCGCCCGCGCCTGTTCCGCCTGGTAGAAGATCGCGCGGTCATCAACCGCATGGGCTTCAACAACGATGGCGCCGAGGTGGTTGTACGCCGCCTGACCGCGCGCGGTGCAGCACCGGGCATCGTCGGGGTGAATATCGGCGCCAACAAGGATTCGTCCGACCGGATCGCGGACTATGCCACCATGACACGGATCATGGCCCCGCTCGCGCGCTACCTGACAGTCAACATTTCTTCGCCCAACACCCCGGGCTTGCGCGCTTTGCAGGACGAAGGGGCCCTGGCCGCATTGCTCGACGCAGTGATCGAGGCGCGCGGGGCCAGTGCGACACCCATTTTCCTGAAATTGGCGCCCGATCTTGATCATGCCGAAATCGATTCGATTTGCCGCATTGCCCTGGAACGTCGGATCGACGCGCTGATCGTATCGAACACCACGATCACCCGCCCGGCTTTGCAATCGCCCCATGCTGGTGAAAGCGGCGGCTTGTCGGGCGAACCGCTGCGCGATCTGGCGCTGCAATCCTTGCGCACATTCCGCAAGGCAAGCGGCGGGGCAATCCCGTTGATCGGGGTCGGGGGCATTGCTTCGGTCGAAGATGCTTGGGCGCGTATCCGCGCGGGCGCCTGCCTGGTGCAAGTTTACAGCGCGCTGGTTTATGAAGGGCCTGGCCTCGCCCGCCGCCTGATCAAGGGATTGGCACAACGCGCGCAATCCGCAGGATTTGCCAACATTGCCGAAGCGGTCGGGAACGAATAGCATGCGGCGAATGAACACCCCATCGTTTCGCACTGCCTGTGCGGCGCTCGCCCTGATATCGCTGAATGCAGCCCCGTTGCCAGCCATGGCGATTGGCGCAGACACCGGCGACCAGGGTATCGTTTCTGCCGCTGATCCGCGTGCGGCAGCGGCCGGGGCCGAGATCCTGCGCGCAGGCGGAAGTGCGACCGATGCGGTGATTGCCACCATGCTGGCACTTGGTGTGGTTGAACCGCAAAGCTCGGGTATCGGCGGCGGCGGCTTCCTGCTGACGGGTAGTGCCGATGGCAAAGTTGACAGCTTTGATGGTCGCGAGACCGCTCCGGCTGCCGCCAGTCCGCAATGGTTCTTTCATGACGGTCATCCGCTCAATCACGGAGCAGCCGTGCCGGGTGGGCGCAGCGTCGGCGTACCCGGCAATCTGTCGCTGGCTGCGCTGGCGCACCAACGCCATGGACATCTGCCGTGGGCACGGTTGTTTGCGCCCGCCATCCGTCTGGCGCGCGATGGCTATGTGGCAACGCCCCGGCTCACGGCAACCCTGGCCATGGCAAAATCAATCGCGACGATCGACCCCGCTGCGCGCGCGATGTGGTTCGATGCGCAAGGCGCACCGGTGCCAGTGGGCAGCCTGGTGAAAAATCCCGCGCTGGCCGATATGCTTCAACGTATCGCCCGCGAAGGTCCCTCAGCCTTTTACAGCGGCGCCAACGCCGCTGCGATCGCAGCGCATGTATCGGCTAGTCCGATAAACCCCGCGCCGCTCACGGCTGCTGATATCGGCGCCTATCGCGCACGGGCGGTCGACCCCGTCTGTGCGCCCTACCGCACATGGAAAGTGTGCAGCATGGGGCCACCATCAGCTGGCGGCATTGTTGTTCTGCAGGTGCTGGGGATGTTGCAACGGTTTGATATGAAGGCGCTGGGCGCGGCATCGCCGGTGTCATGGCACCTGATCGCCGAAGCAGAGCGGCTGGCCTTTGCCGACCGCGATCGCTTTGTTGCCGACCCCGGCTATGTCCAGGTGCCGATCAAGGGCCTGATCGATCCTGGCTATATCGCGGCACGCTCTGCCCTGATCAGCGAAGGCAGCACACTGCCAATCGCACAGCCCGGCACGCCTGCGGGTTCAAATGCGGCCTATGCAATGGGGGGGCCCATCGACGAACACGGCACCACCCATTTCGTCGCGGTCGACGCACACGGCGATGTGGCCAGCTATACCTCGACCGTCGAAAGCGCCTTTGGATCAGGGTTGCTCGTCAATGGCTATGTGCTCAACAACGAACTGACCGATTTCAATCTCGATCCTGATCGTGCCGGTCTGCCTACCGCCAACCGGGTCGAAGCCGGCAAACGCCCGCGCAGTTCGATGAGCCCGGTCATCGTCTATGACGCCGCGGGACACATCCGAATCGCTGCGGGCGCAGCAGGCGGGGTGACCATCCCTGCGCAAGTGATCCGCGTGCTGATCGGTACGCTCGATTGGGGCCTCGATGCGCGCAGCGCGATTGCACAAGGCATGGTCATGCCCTTTTCCGAAGGCGCTGGCGCGCCCGTGCTGGCGGTCGAAGCCGGCACCAGCCTGGAACCGATGATCCCCGCTTTGACCGCGCTGGGCCACGCCAAAGTGGTCGCCGCGCCGCTGCGGCTGAAAGCCAATGCGATCGAACATACGGCCGATGGCTGGCACGGCGCCGCAGACCCGCGCAGTGAAGGCGCCACCGCCTCTCCGTAATGCCCCGCTTGCCGTAAGGGCGCTGCGCCCCTAATCAGGGCAACCACAACGATAACCATGGCAGAGGATCGCACGCCCCGTGCAGTTGACCGATTTTGACCGCTACCCGAACCTGGTTGCGATGGTCCTCGATCGTGCGAAAGAGCGCGATGAACGGCCGATGCTGGGGGCCAAGCGCGATGGCGTCTGGTCTACCCGCAGCTGGGCCAGTGTTGCCGATGAGATCTGCCTGCTGGCACAATCGTTGCGCGCGATTGGCCTGAACCCGGGGGACCGGGTCGCGCTGGTCTCCGAAAACCGGCCCGAATGGTGTATCGCAGATTTGGCCATCATGGCCGCCGGGCTGGTCACCGTACCAACCTATATTACCAACACCGAACGCGACCATTATCATATTCTGGAAAATTCGGGCGCGCGGGCGATCATCGTCTCGACACAAAAGCTGGCTCAACCGCTTCTGGCCGCAGCATTGCGTACCCCCAATGTCGAACACGTTATCGGCATCACGCCGTTGCGGCGGATGCAGGCAGGCACGCTGACTTTCCATGACTGGGCCGACCTGATCAGCGGCGATGTGGCCGCCGCGCGCGCCGAGACAGAGGCGCGGGTTGCCACCATCGGTCGCAACGATCTGGCATGCCTGATTTACACCAGCGGCACTGGCGGGGCGCCGCGCGGGGTGCGCCAGCATCATGGCGCGATCCTGACCAATGTCGACGGCGCCGCGCAGATTCTGGCCGACGATTTTGGCTGGGGCGATGAAGTGTTCCTGTCGTTCCTGCCGCTGAGCCACGCCTATGAACATAGCGGCGGGCAGTTTCTCCCACTCGGCATGGGCGGTTGCATTTACTACGCCGAATCCCTGGAAAAACTGGCGAGCAATATCGAGGAAGTGCGCCCGACGCTGATGGTGGTGGTGCCGCGCTTGTTTGAAGTACTGCGCATGCGAATCATGAAGCAGGTAGAAAAACAGGGCCGCCTGCCAGCCACTTTGATGCACCAGGCGCTGGCGCTTGCCGCCCGACGTGCGGCCGGCAAGCCGCGTTTCTCCGACCGCTTGCTCGATATGGTGCTCGAAGCCAGCTTGCGGCCCAAGATCCGCGCGCGGTTTGGTGGC
>CAIPWG010000465.1 GCA_903868655.1 uncultured Sphingomonadales bacterium | reverse complement strand
AGGCATTCACTTCGCGATGGAATTTTTGCCGCAGCAAAACAAAGTCAATGCCGGCGACAAGCTCAAGGGCCAGTTACGTGCCGACGGCAAGCATGTCATTGTCATTGGCGGTGGCGACACGGGCTCAGATTGTGTTGGCACCAGCAACCGCCATGGCGCGGTAAGTGTGACGCAGTTCGAGGTAATGCCCGAACCTCCCGTCGAAGAAAACCGCCCGATGACCTGGCCCTACTGGCCTCTCAAGTTGCGCACCAGTTCCAGCCACGAAGAAGGTTGTGAACGTGTGTTTGCTATATCGACCAAGGAGTTCATTGGCGAAAAAGGCAAGGTCACCGGCCTGAAAACCGTACAAGTCGAATGGAAAGACGGCAAGATGGTCGAGGTGGCAGGTTCCGAAAAACTTCTCAAGGCGGATCTGGTGCTGCTTGCCATGGGCTTTGTCAACCCTGTGGGCTCCATTCTGGATGCCTTCGGCATCGACAAGGATGCGCGTGGAAACGCCAAAGCAAATACGGATTTGACCGGCGGTTATGCGACCAATGTTCCTAGAGTTTTTGCCGCGGGCGATATGCGCCGGGGTCAGAGCCTGGTGGTGTGGGCGATTCGTGAAGGTCGGCAGGCGGCCCGCGCGGTTGATGAGTTCTTGATGGGGTGCAGCGAGTTGCCGCGCTAGGTTGGCGTTTTCCCTTATGATGCAAAAGCCGGAAAAAACCGGCTTTTCTATTTATGGCAGCCAACTCCCCTGATTCCCCGTTAGTCGACTTTCGAAATGTCCGTTTTGGTTACGGCGCGCGCGCGATTCTGGATGACATGTCATTCACCGTTCCGCGCGGTAAAGTGACGGCGTTGATGGGTGCTTCGGGTGGTGGCAAAACCACGGTGCTGCGGCTTATCAGTGGCCAATACCAGGCCCAGAGCGGTGAGGCCATCCTTTATGGCAAGTCGCCCGATGAAGCGGCGTTGAATGTGGCCATCATGAATCGCGATGCCTTGTATCTGGCGCGGCGCAGGATGGGCATGCTGTTTCAGTTCGGTGCCTTGTTCACTGACCTCAGCGTGTTTGACAACGTGGCATTTCCTCTTCGGGAACACACCGATCTGTCCCCCGATCTGATCCGCGACATTGTTCTGATGAAGCTCAACGCGGTGGGCTTGCGGGGTGCGCGCGATCTCATGCCGTCTGAAATTTCTGGCGGCATGGCGCGTCGCGTCGCTTTGGCCCGGGCCATTGCGTTGGACCCTGAACTGGTCATGTACGATGAACCTTTTGCAGGGTTGGACCCGATATCGCTCGGTACGGCAGCGCGTCTAATTCGCCAACTCAACGACGCCATGGGTCTAACGAGCATCATTGTTTCGCACGACCTTGATGAAACGTTTCACATTGCCGATCAAGTGATCATTTTGGCCAACGGAAAAGTGGCGGCACAGGGTACGCCTGCGCAAGTTCGAAGTAGCGTCAATCCGCTAGTGCACCAGTTTGTCAATGCGCTGCCCGAAGGCCCGGTGCAATTCCATTACCCGGCAGTTGAAATAGGTCAGGATTTTTTATCCGGGGCGCCGCAATGAGTTGGTACCACCCCTCAGAACTTGGTTTTGCCGTCCGGGAAAAGCTGGCGGATTTGGGCTTCGGGGCGCGACTGTTCGCGCGGTTGATGGGCTCATTGGTAACGACACTGAAACGCCCGGCACTGCTGCGCGATCAAATTCATTTCATGGGCAACTACTCGTTGGCCATCATCGCTGTATCCGGAGTATTTGTTGGTTTTGTTCTCGGGCTGCAGGGGTACTACACGCTGCAGCGCTATGGGTCATCCGATGCGCTGGGTCTTCTGGTCGCTCTGAGTCTGGTTCGTGAGTTGGGGCCGGTAATTACCGCCTTGCTATTTGCGGGACGCGCCGGCACGTCTTTGACCGCGGAGATCGGTTTGATGAAGGCAGGCGAGCAACTCAGTGCCATGGAACTCATGGCGGTTGATCCGGTTCAACGCATTTTGGCCCCGCGCTTTTGGGGGGCAGTGATTGCCATGCCATTACTGGCAGCGGTGTTTAGTGCCGTAGGCGTTTTGGGAGGATGGCTGGTAGGGGTTGTCATGATCGGTATTGATGCTGGTTCCTTCTGGAGCCAGATGCAAGATCGGAAGAGCGTCGTGTAGGGAAAGAGTGTCT
>CAIPWG010000464.1 GCA_903868655.1 uncultured Sphingomonadales bacterium | reverse complement strand
TTGCCAAAGCGATGGGTGAGTCACGTGTTGCGACCGGCCGATAGGGCGGCACGGTTGCGCAACGGGTCGGGGATCATGACCGGATCGCTCGCCTCAGGCGATGATTTGAGCCGAGTCAGGCGCGTATAACCGGCCCAGCAATGCCGTTCCTGAGGCTCAAATTTCGCCAGATCAGGCTTTGGCGATGGGCGGATTTTCGCCAAGGTCTTCAAACCACGCTTCGACCGGTCCGCTCAGCTTGATCGTCAGCGGGTTGCCTTTGCGATCAAACGTGCGCCCGGCCTGAACGCGCACCCAACCCTCCGAAATGGAATATTCCTCAACATTGTTGCGCACCACGCCCTTGAAACGGATACCAATGCCGCGTTGCAGAGTATCCGCATCGAAATGCGGGCTGCGCGGATTGATTGCCAGACGATCGGGGGGCACGTCACCACGTGCCGCTACGGTGTCGGCCAAAAGGGATTCGGGCGAGGGGTTTTCTGCTTCGGTCATGTACCGGCAAATATCTTGCCGCCCCCACTTGTCAATCATGCGCTGCCACGATAGAGGCCCGCGCCTGTCCAAACGACACGTCGAACGGACGGGCGCGTAGCTCAGCGGTAGAGCACACCCTTCACACGGGTGGGGTCGCAGGTTCAAACCCTGCCGCGCCCACCATAAATCCTCTTCAGCGGACTTATGGCACTGACATCGCTTCGCGCGAACGCGTATTTGCGTCAATGTGCGTCTGGCGATCAGCGCGCCTCAGTTCGCAGCCGCGAAGGCCCGACTGTTCTTCAACAACACGCCGCGCGCCGGATATTGAGGACATGCGCGCTGGCCACCAGCGCTACCCCAGCAATCGTCAGCATGGCTTCGCCCGCGCCGTGTTCCATGACAATCGCTGTGGCCATCAACACCAGCCCGGTGCCGCCCAGCGCCAGCGGCAGGCGATGGCCATGCCGCAACGCATTGGCGCCGATGGTCGCCGCACCGATTACAACCGCCGCGATCAGGCCGACATGGTGGATGGCGGGGTTCAGCAGCAGCCCACCACCCAGCCCCAGCATTCCGATCAGCACCAGTCCGGCTACACAATGGACCATGCACAGCCCCGACACGATCATGCCGATCCGGTCAAGCCGACCATGGTCGGAATGCGGTGGGGTTTGGGGAGCTTTGCGCATGCACATACTTATATGTTATAATATATCATGTCGCAAGTGCGATCATGCCCTTTGGGTGACACTGCATGTCTTAACACCTTGCATCGCGCCTGATCCGCCGCCAGATCGCACCGCATGAACGCTGCATCACATGCCCTGAAAGCCCGTCCTTTGGTCCTTTCCCGCTGGCTGGCCTGTGTCGCCGCGCTGATCATTGCGATCGTGGTGGTTGGCGGGATCACTCGGTTGACCGAGTCGGGGGTTTCGATCACCGAATGGAATGTGGTGTCGGGCACCCTGCCGC
This sequence comes from uncultured Sphingomonadales bacterium, assembly GCA_903868655.1. Taxonomy (GTDB): domain Bacteria; phylum Pseudomonadota; class Alphaproteobacteria; order Sphingomonadales; family Sphingomonadaceae; genus Novosphingobium. Next base: position 887 of record CAIPWG010000464.1, on the reverse strand, counting down.
CGCTGAGTGACGCCGCGTGGCAACGCGAATTCGCGCATTATCAGCAGACGCCGCAGTATATCCGCATCAATGGCCCGGCCGGGATGACACTGGCGACGTACAAGTTCATTTTTTTCTGGGAATGGGTGCACCGCCTGCTGGCGCGCGGCATCGGGCTCGCCTTTGCCGTACCACTCGCCTGGTTCTGGCTGCGCGGCGCCATTCCGACTGGATACAAGCCCCGCCTGATTGCGCTGCTCGCGCTGGGTGCGCTGCAAGGGGCCGTCGGCTGGTGGATGGTCAAATCGGGCATCGTGCACGATATCAAAGTCAGCCATTTCCGTCTTGCGACGCATTTGCTGGTCGCCTTGACCACGCTGGCAGGCGTGGTGTGGACCGCGCTCGATCTGGTTGGCAACGCACGCGGCGCGGCCCCTGCACATCTGCGCCCTGTGGCCGCGCTGGCGCTCGCTGCGCTGGTGATCCAGCTGATCCTGGGTGCGTGGCTGGCCGGGCTGCGCGCCGGCGTCATAGCGGGCGCCGGATGGTTCAGCTGGGACGCATGGCCGCTGATGCAGGGTCGTTTCTGGCCCGATGGCATCGATGGGGGCAACGGCTTTGCCTATGCCTTGTCCCATGATCCCTACTTGGTGCATTTTGCACATCGCTGGTGGGCCTGGGGCCTGGTGATTGTTTTGGTCGTATTGGCGCGCAAAGTGCGCGCCGGTGGCCACCGCCCGGCTTCGATTGCGCTCCACAGCGCGCTTGGCACGCAAGTTCTGCTGGGCATTGCCACCGTCTGGAGCGGGGTATGGATTCCACTAGCGGTACTGCACCAGTTAACCGGCGCGCTGCTGGTTGTGGCCACTGCGTGGGCCTCACACGCGCTGGGCAAACGGGCCGCCTGA
>CAIPWG010000463.1 GCA_903868655.1 uncultured Sphingomonadales bacterium | reverse complement strand
GCGCTCGATCCGCTCGATGCCGAGCCCAGCCCGGCGTGGCGCGGCACCGCCGTGCATGCGATTCTGGAGGAATGGCACAAGGCCGGTGCGCCGGCCGGCCAACTGGTACCGATTGCGCAAACCGCACTCCACACGATGAGCCCGCATCCGTTGATGCGCGCGCTGTGGCAAGCTCGGTTGATTGAAGCACTGCGGTGGATCGAAGGCGAGCATGTCAAATTGCTCGCGACCGGGCGCAAAGTTGTAGCGTATGAACGCTGGGGCGATTTCACCTTGCGCGGTGTGCGTATCAAAGGGCGTGCTGACCGGATTGATATGCTGCCGGATGGCAGCCTGGCTGTTGTCGATTACAAGACAGGATCACCGCCAAAAGGCAAAATGGTCTCGGATGGATTTGCCCTGCAACTGGGTTTGATCGGACTTATCGCTGCTCACAATGGCATGCCGGGGGTCTCCGGTACGCCGCGGCGATTTGAATATTGGTCGTTATCACGCCCATCCAATGGTTCAGGTTTTGGCTGGTCAACCGAGCCTATCCCAGAGGATGGTCGGCGCAGCGGCATACCGCGCGATGAATTTCTGGATAAGACGCTGTTGTTTTTGCACGAAGCACTCGACAAATGGATTTTGGGAAGCGAGCCGTTCACCGCGCGCCTCAATCCCAATCTGCCGGGCTATTCGGATTACGACCAGTTGATGCGGCTTGATGAGTGGCTCGGTCGTGGGGGCCCGGCATGAGCGGCGTAAACAGTCTGGCCCAGGAAGTGCACCGTCTTGAACGCAACCAGATGGCTGCGGTCGCGCCCGATCGGTCGGTATGGCTGTCGGCGTCGGCGGGCACGGGCAAGACCCAGGTGCTGACCTCGCGCGTGCTGCGGCTGCTGCTTGAACCCGGCGTGGAGCCTGACCAGATCCTGTGCTTGACCTTTACCAAAGCGGGTGCTGCCGAAATGGCGACGCGCATTGGCGAAAAACTGGCTGACTGGGTACGGATGGCACCCACGGTGCTGGCGACGCATCTGCAAGCGATTGGTGCGCCGTTTGATCCCGATACCGTGGCACGGGCGCGCAGCCGTTTCGCTGCTGTGCTCGATTGTCCGGGCGGGGGGTTGCGGATCGGAACGATTCACGCCTTTTCGCAATGGTTGCTCTCTGCCTTTCCCGAAGAGGCCGGGCTGCGACCGGGTTCGCGCGCGATGGAAGACCGCGATCGCGATCTGCTGGTGCGCGAAGTGTTGGTTGATCTGCTGGTACGCGCCGAAGCCAGCAATGATACGGCGTTTATCGACGCACTGGCCGCTTTGAGCGTCCGCCTTACCGAAAGCGAACTGACCAGGTTTCTTCTGCGCTGTGCGGCTGCGACGGAATTGTGGACAGGACCGGGCGCATGGCAGCCGCCATTGCGACCCCGGATCAACCGGCTGATCGGGTTGCCCGCCGATGCCAGCCCCGCACTGCTGGCCGCATGGTTTTGCGACGATGCATTTCCCATGGCCGACCTTGGGCGTTGTCTCGATGCCTTGCGCGAATGGAAGGCCAAGACCGCAGGCGATATGATTGCGCCGATCGAACGCTGGATTGCCGCCAGCCCCGAAGTGCGCGCCGACCAATGGCCGGAGTTGCGTGCAGCGTTGTTCACCAAGGAAAATACCCCAAAACGGGTGGCCAATCTGGCCAAAATCGATCCCGATTATGCCGATCATGTCGGAGTGATCGGTGAAGCGCTCGATGCGGTTGACGAACTGTCGCGCGCGATGGCGCTCGTCAATCTGGCCGAGCCGGCTTTGGCCATAGGGCGACGCTTTGCGATCGCTTGGGACGAAGCCAAGACGCGTGAAGGGTTTATCGATTTCGATGATCAGATCCGTGCGGCGGCTTTGCTTTTGACCAAACGTGCGCCGGCCGAATGGATCCGCTTCAAACTCGACCGTCGGTTCGATCACGTTCTGGTGGATGAGGCGCAAGATACCAATGCGGCTCAGTGGGACATCGTGCTCGATGGCGTGACCGGCGATTTCCGCTCGGGCGAAGGCCAGTCACGCGATCGTGATGCCGCGCGCACGCTGTTTGTCGTGGGCGATTACAAACAGGCGATTTTCGGATTTCAGGGCACCAGTCCAAAAGAGTTTGAAAAGTCAAAGCAGCGTGTGGCCCGCGAATTGGGCGATTTGGCGCAAGCCGCGAAGGACCCTGCGCGCGATCTGCTTGACTTGGGATTGGGGCGTTCGTTTCGCAGCGCGCAGCCGATCCTGAGCTTTGTCGATGCTGCGATTGCTGCGATCGGTTATGAGCGGTTTGGTCTGCCGAACCCGCCCGATCCGCATATTGGCCATGCCATCCCGGGTCTGGTCTGCCTGTGGCAGCCGGTTGGCCTGGCAGTCCAAACCGACGATGATGATCTGCCCGATCCGGGCGGTGACGACACCTGGCTGTCAAAGCCTGAGCGCGAACTGGCCGGGCGCATCGCGCGGCAAGTGAAGCAGTGGCTCGATACCGGTTACGGCCTCGGCAAGGGCCAACCGCGCCGAGCGACGCCGGGTGATATCATGGTGCTTGTGCGCAAACGTGGGGCGCTGGCGGCGCTGATTGTCGCGCGGCTTCATGCTGAAGGTGTGCCAGTGGCGGGTGTCGACCGGTTGCGACTGGGCGCGCCGCTGGCAGTCAGGGATCTTATCGCCGCGCTGCAATTCTGCGTGCAGCCGGGCGATGATCTCAATCTCGCCAATTTGCTGGTTTCGCCGCTGCTCGGCTGGGATCAGGATGATCTGCTGACGCATGGTTATCGACCCGCCGGGGTGCGGCTGTGGGATCATTTGCGCCAGTCAGAGGGCACGGCCACGCACCGTACGATGGTGATGCTGCGCGATCTGCTGGCGCGCGCTGATTTCATTGCACCCGCCGCGCTGCTCGGGTGGATTTTGGTGGGTCCGTGGCAGGGGCGCAAGGCATTGCTGGCGCGGTTGGGCGAAGAGGCGGGCGATCCGATCGACGAACTGGTCAACGCAGCAATGGCCCATGCCAGCAGCCACGTGCCGGGGCTGGCCGGATTTTTGCACTGGTTTGCCGGCGGCGATGGCGATGTGAAACGCGAAGCGGGCGGGCAAAGCGATTTGGTGCGCGTGATGACCGTGCACGGATCGAAAGGTCTCCAGGCGCCGATTGTGATCCTGGCCGATGCTACGGCAGATCCTGGTCGAGGGCAGGCGGCCCCTGTTACGCTCGACGATGAAGATGGCCGCAAGGTACCTTTGCCGCCACTGCGCAAAAACGAAAAGCCTGCCGTTGTCCGCGATGCCGAGATCGTTGTTCAACGGGCTGAACGCGAAGAGCACTGGCGGTTGTTGTATGTGGCGATGACCCGCGCCGAAGAGGCGCTGTTCATCACCGGTGCACTGGGCCCGCTCGACAGGGGAGTCGTGCCCGAAGAAAGCTGGTTTGGTGCGCTGTCGCCGATCCTGTCCGATGCGGCAGAACAGCACGATTTCATCTGGTCGCGCCGTCAGGCATGGGGCGCTGCTGCACCCGTGCCGGCGCCCGATGCGTTGACCGTGCCCGCAAAGACTGTTTTGCTGCCCGTCGACCTTACCCGGATGATCGGGCCGGAGCCGCGACCGGTGCGCCCCCTGGCGCCAAGCGCACTGGGCGAAGATGCTGCCCCGGCCGCACCCACACGGCCTGGCCCGGGCGCGCGCGAAGCTGCCCTGCGCGGGACTTTGTTGCATCGTCTGCTCGAACGCCTGCCCGATGTGCCCGTCGATGCGCGACACGATGTCGCGTTGCGCTGGCTTGAACGCATGGGTGCAGATCTGCCAGCAATCGAACGTGCCGCGCTGGTTGGTTCGGCGCTGGCCGTGCTGACCGCGCCCGAATGGGCGGCGGTGTTTGGGCCCGGTTCGCTGGCCGAAGTTCCGATTGCTGCCCTGGTGGGCACACGCATGGTCAACGGTACGATTGATCGGCTGTTGATCACCCGCGATTGTGTGCGGATTGTCGATTTCAAGACCGATCGCCGTCCGCCTGACAGCATCGCAGCGATTGCGCCTGCCTATCTTCGGCAAATGGCGGCCTATGTTGCGGCGCTGCGGGTGATCCATCCGGGGCGGCAGATCGAGGCAGCGTTGCTGTATACGACTGCGCCCCGCCTGTTTGCCTTACCCGAAGACCTGCTATCTACGCAGAAGCTGGGTCTTTGGCCGGTAGAGGAAACCTTTTGACGCCGATCGGTTGCATGCGGCGCGCGCGTTCCTAAATTGTGTTCCAATCCTGTTTCGAAAAGGTTCAAACCATGCCGACCAAAACCGTAACCGACGCCAGCTTCGCCGAAGACGTGCTCGGCTCTGACAAGCCCGTGCTGGTCGATTTCTGGGCAGACTGGTGCGGCCCGTGCAAGATGATCGCGCCGGCATTGGAAGAAATTTCCGACGAACTGGCCGATCAGGTGTCGATCGTGAAAATCGACATCATGGAAAACACCAAGGTTCCCGGCGATATCGGCGTCCAGTCGATCCCGCTGCTGGTGCTGTTCAAGGATGGCAAACCGGTCGCGCAGAAACTGGGTGCTGCGCCCAAGAGCCAGCTCAAGGGCTGGCTGGAAAGCGTTCTCTGATCCGCATGCCCCTCCTCTCAGGGGAGGGGCTTCAATACCAGAATGCGGATTACAGCCCGATCAGCCTTTGCGCCATGTCATCGAACAACGCAGGGCTGGCGGCCGCAATCAGCCCGCGTTCCCCTTGGTGATCGACCCGATAGCTGCGACCATCGGGGCGCGCGGCGCATCCCCCGGCCTCGTTGACGAACAGCACGCCGGCAGCATGATCCCACGCATAAGTGCGTTCAAAAATCGACACATCGTTGATGCCCAGCACGATGCGGGGATATTGTTCTGCTGCACATCGCGGAATATCGACGAGCGTGTAGTGCGGAGCCACCCGGTCTTTCATCGTGGCCCGACGTTCGGGGTCGAGGAACACCAGAGAAATTGCGGCAACTGGCGGAGTCTGACCTGTGCCCAGCGCGCGTACTGGTTCGCCGTTGACCCACGCGCCTTGTCCGCGATGCGCGGTACAAAGCCGTCCGGTCAACACGTCATAGATCCACCCAGCCACCGTCTCACCTTTTTCAGCGAGTGCGATCAGAATGCCGAATGGAGGGCGTCCAGCGGCAAAATTGTTGGTTCCGTCGATCGGATCGATAATCCAGCACAAGCTGTCGCCCAGGCGATCAAGCACGGTAGGGTCGGCGTGCGCGGCTTCTTCCCCCACGATCGCCGCTTCGGGCAAAAGCCT
>CAIPWG010000462.1 GCA_903868655.1 uncultured Sphingomonadales bacterium | reverse complement strand
TTTCCGGCTGGTGCAGCATTTGTCGGCCTTCGACAACGTGGCGCTGCCGCTGCGCGTCGCCGGTGTGGCTGAACGCGAAATTACCAAGCCGGTGGATGAAATGCTCGATTGGGTCGGGCTGGCCGACCGGCGTGATGCACGCCCCGCCACGTTGTCGGGCGGCGAACAGCAACGTGTAGCGATTGCGCGTGCTGTCATCGCCCGGCCCGACCTGCTGGTGGCGGACGAACCAACCGGCAACGTCGATCCCGACATGGCCCTGAAACTTTTGCGCCTGTTTGAAAGCCTTGGCCGGTTGGGCACGACAGTGGTTGTCGCCACCCACGATGTCCACCTGATCCGCAAAGTGCCGGATTCGTTGATCATGCGGCTCGACAAAGGCCGGTTGTCAGACCCTACCGGAGCCTTGCGCTATCCGCCCCGTCGCCCGTCTCCCTTGGGCGAACCGCCGTTGTCTGCAGCGTCGCGCGAGGTTGAGGACGGTCCTCCCCTCGGATTTACACCGGCATGATCGAAAACGGACTGGCACGCGGGTCGCAGCGCAGCGAGCCGGGGCTGTTGCCCGACCCACGGCTTGGCAGCCCCATGCCCTGGGTGATTGCTATTGTTATTGCGCTGACTGTTATCGCCGCCGCCAGCGGGCTTGGCCTGCGCAATGCCGCCGCGCGCGCCAGCGCCGATCTCAACGGCGGGGTGACGGTGCAGATCGTGACCGCCGCGCCCACGGTGCGCAACCAGCAGGCCGATGCCGCGATCGCCGTGTTGAGTCATTTTGCCGGAGTGACCGAAGCTCGGCGGGTCGAACAGGACCAGCTTGATGGTTTGCTCGAACCGTGGCTGGGCACCCGGCCAGGTGATACGGTGGATGACCTGCCGATCCCCGCGCTGATCGACGTCCGGCTTGATGGACAGGCCACCCCCGAACGGCTCACAGCCTTGCGCACCGCGCTGGCCCAGGTCGCGCCAGCGGCGCGGGTCGACGGCGAAGCGGCCTGGCTAACCCCGGTCTTTCACGCGATCGCCACCCTGCAATGGTTGGCAGGCGGCCTGATCGCCTTGCTGGCCATGGCCACGGTTGCCGCAGTCGTGCTCGCCGCACGCAATGCCCTGATCAACCAAAGCGAAACGATCGAGATCGTGCATATGCTGGGCGGCACCGACGCGCAGATCGCGCGCGTGTTTCAGCGTACGGCCGCAATGGAAGCCGCCGCCGGTGGCATTCTGGGGCTGGTGGCGGGCGTCACAGCCATCGTTGTCTTGTCACGCCAGTTCAGCGCGCTCGGTTCGGGCATGGTCAGCGGGGCCATGCTGGCGTGGACCGATTGGGCTGTTATCGCGCTTATCCCGCTGTGTGGTGTGACACTGGCGGTATTGACCGCGCGTTTCACCGTGCTTTCCGCCTTGCGCCGAATGTTGTAGGCGGCGCGTATGGCACGTTTGAAACCGCCCGGTCTGATGCGCCGCATCGCGGCCTTGCTGCTGCTGGTCTGGCTGCTGGGATTTGTGTGGTTTGCAGTATTTTTGCCGCGCGCTGCTAATGGCACCCATACCGACGGCGTGATCGCGCTGACCGGGGCACAAGGACGGATTGGCCGAGGGCTCGATATGCTGCGCGCCGGAGCCGCGCAGCGCATGTTGGTATCCGGCGTCGACAGTCAAGTCAGCGCGGCCCAGTTTGCTCAGAATTACGGGGTCGACCCGGAGCTGTTCGCGTGCTGCCTGACCTTGGGTTACGAATCGTTCGACACCCGATCAAACGCACATGAATCCGCAGCCTGGATTGCACGCAACCATATCCGATCGGTACGACTGGTGACCACCGACTGGCACATGCGCCGCGCTGCGTTTGATCTGACTGTGGCAGGGCCCAAGAATCTGGTGATTGTTGAAGACGCCGTGCCGTCGCACCCATCATTCAAAATGCTGTTCATCGAATACAACAAGCTTGTCGCGCGCCTCGTGGCCTGGCTGATCGATTGGCCCGCAGCGAAACATTCAGTGGCCGTGGATCATGACCACCATTGATCGCCCGACCGGCGTAGCCGACGTGATGCGCAGTCTCCTATTCTATCCCCTGTTTTATGGCGTCAGTGTCG
>CAIPWG010000461.1 GCA_903868655.1 uncultured Sphingomonadales bacterium | reverse complement strand
TGCGTGCCGACGACTGGGCGGCACTTTATGCCGTAGCCGTCGATCCTGCGATCTGGGCGGCGCATCCCGACCCGACCCGCTGGCAAGAACAGCAATTCCGCGGTTATTTCGATGCCTGTCTGGCCAGCGGGGGCGCACTGGTGATAGCCGACGCCGCGACCCACGACGTGCTCGGCCTGTCGCGCTACGACCGGGATCGCGCAGAGGTGGGCGAGATCGAGATTGGCTGGACATTTCTGGCGCGCAGCCGGTGGGGCGGCGCAACCAATCTGGCTGTCAAACGGCTGATGGTCGCCCATGCACTCACCGGATTTGACCGCGCGATTTTCCTGATCGGCGAAGACAATGGCCGATCGCGGCGGGCCCTCGAAAAAATTGGCGGCACTTTGCTGGCGCGCCAATTCGACGCGCAGATCAACGGGCGCCCGGTGCGCCATGTCGTCTACGCCATCGATCATGCTGCCTTTGCCCATGGGCCACTGGCATTGGCGTGATCGCGCAAGGCCTTGCGCGCGAAGACCAATCGGGCAATTTAAGTCGCATTGCGGCGCAATCACGCCAGCCACCACCAAGGGGGAAACACAATGGAACGCCGTGACTTTCTGAAAAACAGCGCGCTTGGTGGCCTTGCCACGATCGGGCTGCCCGCCACGGCTATGGCTGCGGGAAGCGAAGGCAACGGCGATGCAGCGTTTGTCGCTTTGCTCGATGGCTTGTTTTACGATGGCCTGTCGCTTTCCCCCGAACGCGCCACCTCCACCGGCTTTGACAAGGGCGAACGTGCGGCGTTGAAGTCGCAGCTTGATGATCGCAGCAAAGTCGGGCGCGACAGGGCGCTGGCCTGGCATCGCAACGCGCTCAGCAGCCTGCAGGCGCTCGATCCCGCAGGCTTGTCACCGGCTGTGAAGCGTCAGCGCGAGCTGGCGATCTATACCCAGAACCGTCCGTTGCTGTCCGCCCATTTTGGCATCGACAGCGTTCAGCGGCCTTATGTGCTGTCGCAAAGCGGTGGCGCCTATTTCAGTGTGCCCGACTTTCTTGACAGCCAGCACACGATTGCCACGGTTGCCGATGCCGAAGCCTATCTGGCGCGGCTGGATGCGATGCCTCACGCGATCGATCAGGACAGCGAACGGCAGGCCGAATTGGCGCCGCGTGGCCTGGTTGCCCCGGTCTGGGCGCTGGAAATGACGCTGAAGCAAATGCGCGCGCTGCGGGCGCCGGCGGCAGGGGACAGCGGGATGGTCAAATCGCTCGTTCGTCGCGCCGCGGCAAAAGGCATAGCGGGCGATTGGGCCGTGCGGGCAACGAGGATTGTCGCAGAACGGGTCTATCCCGCAATCGACCGCCAGATCGCGTTTGTCGAAGGCTTGCGTGCGCAATCCCCGGCTGGCGATGGCGCCTGGAGGTTCAAGGACGGCGATGCGATCTATGCCGCCGCGCTTGCCGAAGCGACCACCACCACGTTTACACCCGATGAAGTGCACCGGATCGGTCTGGCGCAAGTGGCCGAGCTGACCGCGCAACTCGATGGCGTGCTGCGCGCTGCGGGCATGACGACCGGCAGTGTCGGCGCGCGCCTGTCGGCGCTCAACCGTCGTCCTGAACAGCTCTACCCCAATACGGACGAAGGCCGCGCCGCCTTGCTGGCCAGCCTCAATGTCGGGATCGAGGCGATGCGCGCGCGTCTGCCGCGGGCGTTCAACAACGTGCCGACGGACCCCCTCGAAATCCGCCGCGTGCCGGTGGAAATTCAGGATGGCGCACCCAATGGTTATTACTACCGCGCGCCGCTCGATGGCTCGCGCCCGGCGATTTACTGGATCAATTTGCGCGATACGGCCGATTGGCCCAAGTATGGACTGCCCGATCTGACGTATCACGAGGGTGTGCCCGGGCATCATTTGCAACTGAGCTATGTCAACCATGCGGGCAAACTGCCGCTGCTTTTGCGCAATGTGTTCAATTCGGCCTATACCGAGGGCTGGGCGCTGTATGCCGAACAGCTGGCGGCCGAACTCGGTGCGTTTTCAGGGATCGAGCAAGCGGGTTATCTGCAATCACTGCTGTTTCGTGCGACCCGGCTGGTGGTCGATACCGGGCTGCATGACAAGCGGTGGAGCCGGGAACAGGCCACTGCCTTCATGGCTGAAACAACCGGGTTCCCGCGGGGTCGAAGTGCCAGTGAAATCGACCGTTATATTTGCCAGATCGGTCAGGCCTGCAGCTACAAGATCGGTCACAATATGTGGGTGCGTTTGCGTGAACGGGCGCAGGCGCAGCTAGGGCCCAAGTTCAGCCTGGGCTGGTTCCACGAGATCCTGAATGAAGGCATTCTGCCGCTGGCCATGCTTGAAACGCGGGTTGATCAACGGATCGCCGAACGCATGGCGCAAGGGTAACCGCGCAGCGGCAGGCGGGCATGTGCAAAGTCGCGCAGCCCGCCGTCCTGGCGGTTTGCCAGTGTCGCCCTCCGGGACAGATGACAGGGGCTTACCGGACGTACTATGGGGCGCCGTGTTGCGGTTGGTCGATCGCAATTTCGCCGTGCAAGGTGTGATCGCTCGGGGCGACAAAAAATCGCTTTCTCGCGGACATTCCTCTTAACGCGAACGCTCGGGCAGAACATAAGCCGGGCAGGGACGATTCTCTTGTTCATCCCCGAAAGGATTTCCTTTTGCGAACTGCCGACGCTTCTTTGGCCTATCCCGACACGTTGCCGGAACCTACCCGCACGGTGCTTCTCGATGGCACTTCGGCACTGGCCAAGCGCCACGAAATTCTGGCCTATTTTCATCAGACCTTCGACCTTTACGAGCGGCTGTTTGATTGCATTACCGATGAACGCGGTTTTTTCGTCAAGGCGATTCCGCTGCGGCATCCGCTGGTGTTCTATTTTGGGCATACCGCTGCGTTCTTCGTGAACAAGCTGCTGGCTGACGGTCAGATTGCCGAGCGGATCGATCCGGTGATCGAGGCGCAAGTCGCGATCGGTGTCGATGAAATGAGTTGGGACGATCTCGACGAAAGCAATTATGCCTGGCCGACAATTGCCCAATTGCGCGCCTATCGCGCCAAAGTGCGCGATCTTGTGTCGCGCCACATCCTCGCGATGCCGCTGTCACTGCCGATCGGCTGGAACGACCCCGCATGGGTGATCCTGATGGGGATCGAACATGAGCGCATTCATCTTGAAACCTCGAGTGTCCTGATCCGCCAGTTGCCGCTGGCATGGGTGGCCGATCAGCCGCATTGGCCGGCTTGTACCGTGGCGCGCCATGATCCTGCGACTGTGCCGCACAACCGCCTGCTTCCGGTTGCCGGTGGTGAAATCGTCATGGGCAAGCGCGACGCAACGTATGGCTGGGATAACGAATATGGTGAGCGGCGCACGACGCTGGCCCCGTTCGAAGCCTCCGCGATGCTGGTCAGCAATGCTGAATACCTCGATTTCGTGGTTGCCGGTGGCTATGCCGACCCGCGCTGGTGGTCGCAGGAAGGGTGGAACTGGCGCGATTTTGGTCCGTTTGATGCACCGACATTCTGGGTGGGTGATGTCGCAGACCCAGACACGCTCAGACTGCGGCTGATGACCCGCGAAGTGGCCATGCCGTGGGACTGGCCGGTTGAGGTCAATGCGCACGAAGCCCATGCGTTTTGCCAATGGAAAGCCGCCACAATCGGCCGGCGCGTACAATTGCCGTGCGAAGCCGAATGGGTCGCCCTGCGCGCCCAAGTTCCCGGCGATCAACCGAATTGGGACAAGGCGCCAGGCAATATCAATCTTGCCTATTGGGCCAGCTCGTGCCCGGTCGACATGTTCGCGCAAGGCGATGGATTCTACGATATTGTCGGCAATGTCTGGCAATGGTCCTCGACGCCGATCAACGGCTACGACGGATTTACCGTCCACCCGCGCTATGATGATTTCTCGACGCCGACATTCGATGGCCGGCATGACATGATCAAGGGTGGCAGCTGGATCTCGACCGGCAACGAGGCACTGGCCTCTGCTCGCTATGCTTTTCGCCGCCATTTCTTTCAGCACGCCGGATTGCGCTACGTCGTGTCCGATTATCAGGAACCGATTTTGGAAAACCCTTACGAAACCGATGCTCAGGTCTGCCAGTACCTCGATTTTCATTATGGGCCAGACCATTTTGGCGTGCCGAATTTCCCCAAGGCATTGGCCGAAATTGCGCTGACACATTGCCCGCAGGGTGCGCGTGCGCTCGATATCGGGTGTGCGGTGGGCCGCGCGAGCCTCGAACTCGCGCAAGCATTCGATCATGTGGATGGGATCGACTTTTCCGCGCGCTTCATCGACGTTGCGCTGCAACTGATCGCGCAGGAAAGCTATCGCTATACGCTGCCGGTCGAAGGCGAGCTGGTCGATTACCACGAGGCAAAGCTTGGTGTGAGCAAAGCCAACGCGGCGCGTGTGCATTTCAGCCAGGGCGATGCGCTGAATCTGAAGCCGCAGTTTACCGATTATGACTTGGTGCTGGCCGCCAATCTGATCGACCGGCTGCGCGAACCGATGCATTTTCTCCATGACATCGGGCAGCGGATCAAGCCTGGCGGGGTCATGGTGCTGACATCACCCTATACCTGGCTCGAGGAATTTACCCCGCGCGCCAACTGGCTGGGCGGTGTGCGCGAAAATGGCGAGGCGGTAACCACGTACCGCGCGCTGCAGCTCGCACTGGCGGCGGACTTTGAAGAAATCGCAGCACCCCAGGATGTACCCTTCGTGATCCGCGAAACCGCGCGCAAGCACCAGCATACACTGGCGCAGCTGACCGTGTGGCGTCGTCGGGGTTAGTCGACAGGTCGGTTGCGGGCAGGTGCGGTTTCGCCCAGCAATACCATGCAGACAATGCCAACGACCATGGCGCCGGTGATGTAAAACGCCGGCGCCACCGGATTGTGGCTGAGTTCGATCAGGCCGCGCGCGACAAATTGCGTAGTGCCGCCAAACACCGACATGGCCACGGCATAGAGCGCGCCGAGCAGGCCAGAGCGCACATGGCGTGGCAGGCTTTCGGTAACCGCGATCAGCGCGGGACCGGTAATCAGCGCGCTCAGGATACCCAGCATCGCGGTGATACCAAACAGCATGCCGGGCCCGGGAAACTGGTTGAGCAAGGTGAACGCGGGCGCGATCACCAGCACGACGCAAGCCGATGCCACGATCATCACCGGGCGGCGACCGACCCGGTCGGTCAGGATCCCGCACAGCACATCGGTAACCACCATGACCGCGCCCAACAGGATGGTCGTGATGAACGCCAGTTTCACCGACAGGTGCAGCGTGTCCTGCGCATAAGTGTTCATATATTCGATGCCGTAATAGGCGATCGTCGAAGCGCCGAGCATCAGCACGCCCAGGACAACCACGCGCGTATGCGCCAGCGCGGGTTGGCGCGGTGCGGTCGTGCGGTCGTTGCTGTGAAAGGTTTCGGGCAAATTTTTGCGCAGCGCCAGACCAAAGGGAACAATGACCGCACCCAGCAGGAACGCCACTCGCCAGCCCCAGGCATCAAGCGTGGCCGGCGCCATCACCAGCGACAGCGCAAAACCGACGATTCCGGCGACCAGTACCGCCAGATCCTGCGTGGCCATCTGCAGGCCGATATAAAGGCC
>CAIPWG010000460.1 GCA_903868655.1 uncultured Sphingomonadales bacterium | reverse complement strand
TCTATGGTTGCGGGCGGAGATAAACAATTCCTACGCCCTGAACTTGTACAAATCCTCGATCTTGATGCTCATGCCTTTGATCGTGTTACGGCAAATCAAGAATTTTACTCCCTCGGCGTGCAACGTGTCGATTTGTTCGCGCAGTTTGGCGTCGGACCTAGCCGGTTGAAACCTGGTCACACCTGATGCGAAATTCACCACACGAATTTCCACCTTGCCGTCCGTCGCAGCGATGTTGTGCAAATTTCGCCCGAAATGAGGTATGGTTATCCGATAAGCCGCCGCCGTTTTGAAAGACGAACCGACATTCTGCAATGTGCCCCAATTTCGGTTATTCAGTGCCCGCTTAACCCTTCCCAAACCGGACGTTCATGGCAATCTCAATCTTCGGCATGGAATGACGCGGTCTGGGACTTTGCCACCGTTCACGCGGACGGTTGCGACGGCTGCTTATGTCTGAAGCTGACGGATTTCGGCCAGACGCCACAGGTCGCCTAGTTCAAAGTCGATCCAGTCGGCAGCGAACGGATCGAGGCCAGACCCGGGGTAGAGGCAGAATTCGCCAAACAGCGGCTTGCCAGCAATCTCGTAAAAATCGACGCGCAGAAAGTCCTGGCCCTTGGCCAATATCTCGGCTGCTTCCAGCATCGCGGCAAGTGAGCGCGGCGCCGGTGGGCGATCCCGCATCGGCACCAATTGCCGCCAGTGGCGATCGTGCAAAATCCAACGGTGGTTGCCGGCGCGGCCAAGATGGACTTGCACATGGGTCGCGCGGCCCCCGAAAACATAGATCTTGTAGTCTATCGGCAGCTTTGCCCCGTTGCTATGCAATGGCTCTGCCAGCAGGCCGCGCGGGATGTCCCGATAGGCCCATTCGTCCAGCCATAATCCGTAGGGCTTTTGCAGCCAGCGCCCGGCAGTCTGTTGCAGTTCACGCCAACGCCGCGCATCCGGCGCCTCGCGCAGCACGGCATATTGGTTGCAACCATGGCGCGCCTTGAGGATCGCGGGGAAGGGGAAGGGCGGTTGATCGGGCAAACCCTGGCCCGACCAAGTGGTGGGTATGATCCAGTCATCCCCCAAAACCCGCTGAGCCAAGGCTTTGGCCGCCAGCTTGTCCATCAGCAATCGCTGCAATGGCGAACGATCGAGCAATTTGCGCAATTGAACCAGTTCGGTAAACCGGCGCGGCTCGCGCAGGTCTGGCAGGCGGCGGTGGCTCCATAGATAGGTGAGATGGACCCGAAGCTGCGCCCACCGCGAAGGAGGTGCCTGTGTGATCAGCCTGCCATGCATCACGCTATCGCATAATGGATAGGCTTGAAACTGCCACCGCATGAATCATAGGCCGAGCACGCCGTCAACCCGATGATGCAGTCAATCGCGCCGCGAAGGCGAATGAAATCGCCCGGCCGACTGATGGGCGGCAAGACGCGAATCTGCCCACTGACACCATCCACCGGGACATTCATGAACAGGTTGAAGGCAACGGGAATGGCATCCGGCTCTATGCCATAGGGTGCCAGCGCTTCCGCCAGATTGCCAAAACACCCGCGATGGAGTGGCTTATCTT
>CAIPWG010000459.1 GCA_903868655.1 uncultured Sphingomonadales bacterium | reverse complement strand
GTTTCGGCGATGAGTTTTGGCGCTTTGGGTGGGCGCGCGATCGAAGCGCTCAATCTGGGTGCGAAGATGGCAGGGTGTTATCACGACACCGGCGAAGGATCGATGTCGCCTTATCATCTCAAGCATGGCGGCGATGTCGTGTGGCAGATTGCTTCCGGCTATTTCGGCTGTCGTGACAGCGCCGGGCAGTTCGATCCGGCGATGTTTGCCGAACATGCTGCGCATCCTGCGGTTAAGATGATCGAGATCAAGCTGAGCCAAGGTGCGAAGCCCGGGCATGGCGGTGTCCTGCCTGCAGCCAAAGTCACACCCGAAATCGCTGCTACGCGCGGCGTGCAGCTTGGTCAGGATTGCGTTTCGCCAGCTCGGCACAGCGCGTTCGGCACGCCGGCTGAATTGATGGAATTTGCCGCAAAGCTGCGCGATTTGGCAGGAGGCAAACCGATCGGCCTGAAGCTGTGCGTCGGCAATCCGCATGAAGTGTTTGCCCTGTCCAAAGCCATGCTCAAGACCGGTATCCGTCTTGATTTCATGGTGATTGACGGGGGTGAAGGCGGTACAGGTGCCGCGCCCGAAGAATTGTCGGATCATGTCGGAATGCCCTTGCGCGAAGGCTTGATGATCGCGCGCAATGCTCTGGTCGGCGCGGGCCTGAAGGGCGACGTGCGTTTGGCGGCAAGCGGCAAAGTAACATCGGGCGCAGGCGTAGCGATCAATGCTGCTTTAGGAGCGGACTGGTGCAACGCGGCGCGCGCATTCATGTTTTCAATCGGGTGCATCCAATCGCTCAAATGCCACACCGGTTTGTGCCCGACCGGCATCGCGACGCAATCGCCCGCACGTCAACGCGGGCTGGTGGTTGATGAAAAAGCTGCGCGTGTCGCTCGTTTTCACGGCGCGACGATCAAGGCGCTGCACGAAATCATCGTGGCGAGTGGGCTCGACAGTCCATCCGATTTGCGGCCCTACCACTTGCGGCAACGGATCAATGTCGCCGAAATGCGCCAGTTCGATGAAATCTATCCGTTTGCGCGCAGCGGTGAGCTGATCGATGGCACCGACAACGCAATGCTGGCCCGGTGGTGGAATGCCGCCAGCGCCGACACGTTCCGCCGCGTCGAATCCGACAGCTTGCGCCCCAATTAGGCAGCAGAGGCACAATCAGCGCTTCTGACACGCGTGCGTTGCTTTTCTCCAAGACCACCATGCTCTTGGCACTTGCCGCAATCATCGGGCCGATAACTTCAATGGTCTGCGGTATCGCACCACCGCCAGATGCAGGCTTGAATTCGAAGAATTCGCCTGGTTGGTGATCGCGTAAAATCAACCTTGATATTTTGCTCTACATCTTTGGGTGCGCATGATAATGAATTTTTTATTTATTGTGATGCACGCAATCAGAGCAGATCTTTGACTGTCTTTTCGAAGGTATTCTGTGCGTTTTATTATAGATAAAAAATCGAATGACTGCTCCAAAGGCGTGAAATGCTGAAAATATTGTTCGTGGGTGAAGGGCTTGTGCTGGCTGGTGCGATCGAAATCGCCCAGTCACGGGGGCACGATGTGGTGGGCGTATTCTGTACATCCGCCTCCGAGGCCGCTGTGATGGCGCGGACTGGCCTCACGGTAGCGGGTCCGTCTGGAAAAGTGGCTCCGTTTGTGGCGAGCACTCCGTGCGACGCGATCATCAGCATCGACAACGGCCGT